>CAZNOB010000016.1:24920-29435 GCA_964574535.1 uncultured Granulosicoccaceae bacterium
TGGCGCGCTTCCAACAAATCAAACAGGCCGCCCGGTAATCATCCAGAGAGCACTCGTGCAAACAGAACTTATCAGTCAATTCCAACCTGAGCCCGAAGCACTGAAGGGCAAGTCCATTTTAATCACCGGCGCCGCTGGTGGCCTGGGCAGTAGTATCGCCAGAAGTATCTCGGCGCTGGGTGGTGATTTGATTTTGCTCGATAACAACGAACGGGGGCTCAATGCAATTCACGATGAATTAGAGGCAAGCTCCGGAACTCAACCCGGCCTCTATCCACTGGATCTGGCCGGTGCAAGCGTCGATGATTACGCACTACTTGCAGAGACGATCACCGATGTCTTTGGAAAACTTGACGGACTGATTCACTGTGCAGCTAATCTGGGACAGATAACGCCGGTTTCAGCCATCAACGCAAAATTGTGGCAAAAGACATTTACTGTCAACCTCCACGGACCAGTATTACTGACACAAGCAGTTTTGCCAATAATGAAAGCATCGGGGAATGCTAAAATCATTTTTACCCTTGATAGTAAGGTCAGAGCTTACTGGGGGGCTTACGCCATCAGTAAAGCAGCTACGGTTGCAATGGTTCAAACGCTGTCCGATGAATTGGATGCTGATCGCAACACAGACAACACTATGTACATCACCTGCAATGGGATTGACCCCGGTAAAATGCGCACATCCATCCGAAGCTCGGCCTATCCGGGAGAAGATCCCTCGACCGTACCGCCTCCCACCGAAAAGACTGCTGCATATTTATACCTACTTTGTAGCGACTCTAAGCAGGTCAACGGGCAATGCTTTAGCTTGAGTGACCAGACGTAAATAACACCCACCGCTCAGGCACCGTACCGCGGCAGAACCTCTGCTACTGTGGACGCGACCTGACAGCGCGCCCAAGGTAATAATTATTATCGATCATTTTCGTTACATATGAACAACCACGCACCGAGGGGATCGGTAAGATGTGACGCGCTATTGGCACTGGCGTCGAATAGACAGTCTATCACTTTGGTGATTAACCACCAATTCACTGCAAACACAATAAAAAAGGTATAAAAACTAAATTCGCCGATCGCCTTGTAAATAATGCAGGTTAAGGCTGCAGCCCGGCGTGCTCTCTGTGAGCGGTAAACGCAGCCATTAAATAATCGACCATCGACCAGATTGTTAACGCCGCTGCGATATACAATGCGCCTATCCCCAGCGCATAAATTGGCAGCCCGAACAAATCAATCTTGTGCAACAGCATCGCTAATGCCGTAATCTGCATGGTGGTTTTTACTTTTCCCAAATAGCTGACAGCAACTTTGGCACGTGATCCAAGACCCGCCATCCATTCTCTTAGCGCAGAAATAGTTATTTCTCTGCCGATAATGATCACTGCGGGAATCGTTAGCCACCACGCCATGGCATCTTCCACCAATAGAATTAACACGGTGGCTACCATAAGCTTGTCAGCTACCGGGTCCAGGAATGCGCCAAAGTCAGATTCTATTTTCCATTTGCGCGCCAGATACCCGTCAAACCAGTCAGTGATCGCGGCAAGCAAAAATACGGCACAGCACAGAGGTCTGGCCCAAGCAGATGGCCAGTAGAAAATAGCCAGGATCACTGGCAACAGAAGTATCCGAGCCAGTGTCAGCATATTTGGGATATTTAGATTCATTCCGCTTAAAAAACCAACCGTAAATTGACCGGCATTACCCGCCTAGTTCATGAAAAAAATCGTACACGAGTTGCGCTAACTGCAAACTGATCCCGGGTACCACAGCGATATCTTCTACACTTGCGTTTTGTAAAGCCCTGAGTCCACCAAAATGAGTCAACAGAGCTTTACGTCTTTTAGGTCCGAGACCCGGCAAATCCTCCAGGACGGACTTGCGTCTCGCCTTGCCGCGAGTTGCGCGATGTCCCGCAACTGCATATCGGTGTGCTTCATCACGAATTTGCTGAATCAGGTGCAATGCGGGCGAATCATGTTTCATATGAATTTCTGTGCCAGTTCGGCACAACAGCAGTGACTCTTCGCCTGGTCTGCGTTCCGGGCCCTTAGCAACGCCTACTACATAGATTTCAGTGAGCTGTAAATTTTCCATTACCTCCTGTGCAATAGCAACTTGTCCTTTGCCGCCATCAATAAACAACACCTCAGGGATACGCTGACCTTCCTTCAATAAACGAGTATACCTTCGAGTCAGTGCCTGGCGCATGGCAGCATAGTCATCCCCCGGAGTGATGTCCTTTATTTGAAATCGACGATACTCCGCTTTAATCGGGCCTTCGACACCGAATACAACACATGACGCAACAGTGGCCTCACCACTCAGGTGACTGATATCGAAGCATTCCATTCGCTGTGGTAAATCATCCAGCTCCAGCAACTTACGTAGTCGATCCTGTCTTTCGGCCATGCCACTGCGCGAAGCCAGCCTGGCGTCCAGCGCTACCTGTGCATTCTCAAGTGCGTTATCAATCCAGCGACGCTGATCACCACGAACACTTGAAACAATCTCCACGTTATACCCTGCGCGAAGAGCCAGCGCTTCCTTAATAAGTTCTGCATCCTCAATTTGACAGTGTGTCACTACTCGACGTGGAACCTCGTGTTGCAAATAAAATTGTTGTACAAAACCGTTGACCACTTCCGGAACGGTTGAGCCGTCGGGGGTAGCGGGGAAGAACGCTTTGTTGCCAAGGTTCACACCATTGCGTACGAAAAACACCTGAATACAACAGTGACCGCCCTTTTGATAACAGGCCACCACATCAATATCGCCGCGTCCATTTTCAACATACTGCGATTGATTAACAGCCTTTAGATTTTTGATCTGGTCACGCAGTCGGGCAGCTTGCTCAAAGTCCAGCGCAGTTGACGCAGCTTCCATCGAGGTCACAAGATTCTGCACCACCTCATTGGTTCTGCCCTCCAATACTTTAATACTCATATCAACATCACGCCGGTAGGCATCCTCATCGATCAGGCCAACACAAGGCGCAGTGCAGCGATTTATCTGGTATTGCAGACAAGGTCTTGATCGATTATTGAAATATGAATCTTCACATTGCCTGACCTTAAAAAGTTTTTGTATAAAACGAAGCGTTTTTTTAACGGCACTGGCATGAGGGTAAGGACCAATGGTTTTTCCGGATTTTTTGCGTCCACCACGTCGGTATGAGATCCTGGGATAAATGTCTTTCGTTGAGATAAATAAAAACGGGTAACTTTTATCATCGCGCAACAAAATGTTATAACGTGGTCGTTTATCCTTTATTAAATTATTTTCAAGTAGTAGTGCTTCAATTTCATTGCTGGTTACGGTTAATTCGACATTGGCAATCTGTGCGACCATGACGCGAGTTTTTACAGACCCTGGATCCTTCTGGAAATAACTGGACACCCGTTTTTTTAAATTTGCAGCCTTACCGACATAGATTGTGTCACCGGTTTCATTCAACATTTGATAAACACCGGGACGATGGGTCACCGTCTTTAGAAACGAGGCTGAATCGAATGCCTGGACTGGCGATGATTCATTGATCGCATAAGAGTGTTCGGTCTCTTTACGGCCTGTCTTTTCCTCATGCGCAGCTTCTTCAGGCTCGACGTGCGCCACACAATCCTGCGTGTCACCAGGATCCTTCGGGGGGTTATTAGAATTTGACATGCTCAACAAGTTTACTGCAACCGCCAGGATCGTCAACTAAGCACTGGTGTTAGCAGCAGGGCTATTGTCAATGCTTGTTCTACCGCTTTGAGTGGCCAGTATCTTTTTGAGGCCAGGAATCCCGGCAAGCAAAAGCTCTAGCTGACTTCGAGCACACGACAGGCTATGGCCAGTTTCACGAGTTCAGCGGTATTTTCGACATCAAGTTTTTCAAAAGCACGGCGCTTATAGGTGCTGATAGTTTTGGCATTGAGTACCAGAGAATCACTGGCATCACTGGTTTTGTTTCCCTGCAGTATTAGCAACACCACCTGCAGCTCTCTTTGCGATAAACGATCGAACGGATTCTTATTGCTGATATGGGTATGGAGGGAATCAACATCAAATTGGGAAGCTATATCCGGGGATAAGTAGCGCTCGCCTCGATTGGCGGCATCAATGGCGTTTTTAATTTCTTCACTGGCTGAAGATTTAGTCATATAACCACAAACACCGGATTGCAATAGCGCTTTGGGCGCTGGACCCTCGATGCGACCACTTAACATGATAATTTTTATGTTGGAGTCTAACTGCAAAAGTCTAAGTGCAGTGGTAACACCGTCGATGCCTGGCAACACGATATCCATGAAAACAATATCGATCCCACCCCGCTCGACCACAGAAATGCTCTCTTCTCCTGAACTGGCCTCGATAACGTCAAGAGAATTGTCCAAATCCTGAATGAGCAGTCGAATTCCCGCACGGACAAGATCATGGTCATCAACGAGTAAAATTTTACACTGAGCTACTGTCTGAATATTCAACCGCTAATCCAAAAACCAAATAAACTCATAGCCACAAAAG
>CAZNOB010000016.1:29535-43111 GCA_964574535.1 uncultured Granulosicoccaceae bacterium
TGTCTGAATATTCAACCGCTAATCCAAAAACCAAATAAACTCATAGCCACAAAAGGGCTAACACATTCCGTTCACCGAGAGATACGTTAACAAAAACTGGCGCAAAAGTTATCACAAATATATTACACGAAATGACCAGTATAGCTACAACGTGAACCGTGCAATCAGGGAGTCCACTCCGCATAAAGTCGGCTACTGCAGATTCTCTCGACAGGTGCGCTCTTGTGATTATTTTCGTGACGATTGCAAACTACACACTTTAAATGACTAATAAAATCGCACTCGCCAAGGCACATTCTCGCAATGTTGACCTGTACCGCCAACCTTCCAGGTAGCTGCTCGAGAATAAAGGTTGCAGTCCAGCGAGGGCGCGAGATTTTGAGTCAGCTATTTTGCTTCTGGAAATAGTGACTAGTATGTTACCAGGGCTGCCCCCCACGCAAAGCCACCGCCAAAACCCTCGAGCAACAGCTTATCACCGCGCTTTATTCTGCCATCACGAACTGCAGTATCGAGCGCCAGGGGAATTGAAGCTGCCGAGGTATTGCCATGATCCTGCACTGTCAATACCACCTTTTCCATCCCCATCCGCAGTTTACGAGCAGTTGCTTTAATAATTCGAATATTTGCCTGATGCGGTACCAACCAATCGATTTCAGATTTGTCCAGGTTATTGGCTTGCAATGCTTCTTCTACTACTTCATGAAGTTTGGTCACAGCCATGCGAAATACTTCATTGCCACGCATCTCTACAAAAGCCTGTTGCTCGCGCATGACATCGTACCCCCGTGAGACTCCGTTAGGCACATGTAAAAGTTCTTTATATCGACCATCGGCATGCAGATGAGTACTTAATATACCAGGCTCGTCTGAAGCGCCCAGCACCACGGCACCTGCACCGTCACCAAACAACACGCAGGTATTGCGGTCTTTCCAGTTGAGTATTCGGGAAAACGTTTCTGCACCAATCACTAATACGGTGGTCGAGCTATTGCCACGAATGAAATTATCAGCCACACCAAGTGCGTAGGCGAATCCGGCGCATACCGCCTGGACATCAAAGGCCGGACTCCCGTTAACAACACCAAGTCGATCCTGCAAAAGACAGGCGACACTGGGAAAAACACAATCCGGTGTGGTGGTAGCGACGACGATCAGGTCGATATCATTGGGCTGCAGGCCTGCAGCGTCAAGCGCATTTCTGGCGGCAGCTTCGGCCAGGTCAAGCGTGGTTTCAGATTCCGCAGCGATGTGTCGCTGGGCTATCCCGGTACGCTCTCGAATCCATTCATCGGAGGTATCA
Source organism: uncultured Granulosicoccaceae bacterium (assembly GCA_964574535.1). Taxonomy (GTDB): domain Bacteria; phylum Pseudomonadota; class Gammaproteobacteria; order Granulosicoccales; family Granulosicoccaceae. The sequence goes on from CAZNOB010000016.1 coordinate 30,839, forward strand.
ACCAGTTGCTCCAGCTCGGAATTGTGAAGAACCCGTTCAGGCAGATAACTTCCGGTCCCAAGTATTCTGGAGTATTTCACTAAGCGCTCGACTGTATAAGCTTCGTTTCTATATAGGTATCGATCAGTGAGGTCAGATCTTTTTTGGCCTCAAGCCGCGCAATTAAAATTGCATTTTCAAGCGCCAGCACCCCAGCACTACCATGGCTTTTGATGACTATTCCGCGCAAGCCAAGCAGGCTGGCGCCGTTGTAGCGATCAGGATCAATTCGACGTGCTAGCTTTTTTAACACAGGACTGGCAATCAGTCCCATTACCTTGCTGAGAGACGATCGGGTAAATTCCTGCTTAAGGTAGCTTTTTATTAGTTTTGCGAGTCCCTCTGAGGTCTTCAGAGCTACATTTCCGACAAAACCATCAGCGACAACAACATCTACATCACCCATATAAATCTCATCGCCCTCGACAAATCCCACATAGTTGAGGTCTGCAGATTCCAGCAGTCGCCCCGCTTCCTTGACCAATTCATTGCCCTTGATATCTTCGGAACCAATATTTAACAACCCAACGCGAGGGTTCTCTGTGTTATCGACCACCGCAGACAGGGCCGCTCCCATGATCGCGAATTGGTAAAGGTGCTCCGGCGTGCAATCGACATTAGCGCCCAGATCAAGCATTTGCACATGCCCGTTGATATTAGGTAGAGCGGTAATAATGGCAGGTCGATCAATGCCAGGGAGAGTCTTCAATACAAAGCGGGCAATCGCCATTAATGCCCCGGTATTGCCACAACTGACACATGCGGTTGCCTTACCTTCTCGCACTTGATTCACAGCAATCCGCATGCTGGAATCTTTTTTATTGCGAAGTGCCTGAGCCAGTGGATCCTCCATCGTCACGACTTCGGAAGCATGCTGAATCTGGATTCTTTCATTGACCCCGGAGAGCAACGGGGCAAGGATAGCTTCATCCCCTACGAGTATCAGACTTAGATCCTCGTGTTTCTTTGTGACAGATACCGCCGCTTCTACCGCAGTTTTAGCACCGAGATCACCACTCATAGCATCTAGTGCAACGGTTACGGTTTCACTCATTATCAGTCATTCGCCCCGGATAGCCACTTTGATACACATAATCAGCGCGATGCGTGTTTATGTGAGCGCAACATGGGACTGTTAACGATATTAATCGTCGTCTTCGTCGTCGAACTCTTCTACGGTTTCGATAACTTTAACACCACGATAATATCCATCCGGTGTCACATGATGGCGAAGATGGACTTCGCCTGTAGTGGGGTCAGTCGATAAGGCCGGGCTTTTCAGTGCATCATGGGAGCGACGCATTCCACGGCGTGATGGGGTATTTCGTTTTTTCTGTACAGCCATGTGGCTTCTCCAAAAACTAGTTTTTCAGCAACTTATCCAGCCCGCTGAAAGGGTGATGAGTTTTGGCAGTTCCGGTCTCGGCTTGTACGGCCTTGATCACGGTCTGATCGCACTCTTGTTCATTTTCATGCACCAGCCGCAATGGCAGCTGGAGAATTAATTCATCTTCAAGAAAATCCACCGCCTCGATCTCATTGCGATCGTCTACCAGCACTGGATCATAGTCGCCTTCTATCTGGTTTGCCTGCTCTTCGTCATCAATAAAGACAAACCCGAAATCTTCAGATATCTGAAATTCCATTACCTGCATACAACGCTGGCACGTTACATTCACTGATGTACGCAACGAACCACTTGCAGTCGCCTGCTTAGCCTCATTTAGCTCAAACTGCGCTTGCGCCACCACTTCACCTTCAGCATTTGCCAGCAAAGCTGAGAAACGCTTAAAGTGAGAAACAGGGAGTGCGAGTTGGCTTTTTTGCCTCGACCGAGCTAATTCAGCGGGATTAAACCTGGATGGAAGAAGGGTTTCCATAAACCCTCAAGTGTACTGCGCTTTTAGTATTTAGTCAAAATCCATTAATCAGGGCCAAAAGGCTTTAAACTGCCGATTTTGTAGTTTTCGCGGCCCCCTCCCTTGGAGCCAGACAGGATAACCATGATTCCAGAATTGGTACTTGCATCGACATCGCCCTACAGAGCTGAATTGCTGGCAAAATTGGGGGTTAAATTCACCCAACGCGCCCCCATTTGTGATGAAACTCCCGAGTCCGGTGAGGCACCCGCGGATTTGGTGTTGCGACTGGCGATTGCAAAAGCACAGTCGCTGGAACATCAGTTCTCCAAACCCACGATAATTATCGGGTCTGACCAGGTAGCAGACCTGGGAGGCGAAATTATCGGCAAACCCGGCAACCACAAAAATGCTGTCGACCAACTCAAGCGATTCGGTGGCCAGCAAATCGTTTTCTATACCGGGCTTTGCGTATTAAAAGGTGACGAGCAGTATAGCCGGGTTGTCCCCACTTGCGTTCGTTTTCGCCAACTGGATGATCAGCAAATTGAGCGATACCTGTCCGCAGATCAACCCTACAACTGCGCGGGCAGCTTTAAATCCGAGAGTTTGGGCGCTGCAATTACAGAATCGATGACCAGCGACGATCCATCAGCGTTAATTGGCTTGCCATTGATCACAGTAGCCGATTTTGTGACCCGCCTGGGAATACCAGTGCCGTGACACCGCCAGCGGAAAGCCTCTCAGAGTACAGGTTAAAACCAGGACGGCACTAAAAGTGTTGTCAGGTACAGGCAAACACCGGCGAAGACACCCGCGATGACGTCATCCACCATGATGCCAAACCCGCCATCAACTTTTCGGTCAACCCAGCCGATGGGCCATGGCTTCAATACATCAAAAAATCGGAACAGCAGAAAACCAACGATCAATGCGCCCAGCGACAAGGGCACAGCGGCCAGGGTGATTAAAATGCCAACAATTTCGTCCCAGACTATTGCACCGTGGTCGTGGGTACCAAGCCGCGCTGTTGCGATATCACAAAAACGGATGCCAACAACAAATGCGGCAAAAATCAGTAACCACTGGCCCCACCAGGGTACTGGTGAAATCACTACAGCAATCAATAACCCGGGCAGCGTGCCAAAGGTGCCCGGCGCTACCGGCGCCAGACCACTGCCAAAACCAAAAGCGCAGAAGCTGGCGGGAGAAGACATCAGGTCCTCACGAGTTACACGCCTTTTTGGCATCTATTCCAGCCTTCGGAAATCATTAGAATCTCAGGGTGAATCGGACGACAGGTTTCCAGACGCCTTATGCTCGACCGGTCTAAGGCGGGCGGCCAGCTTGTCCACTACACCATTTACAAACTTATAGCCCTGATCCGCACCAAAAAGTTTGGTGATTTCGAGAGCTTCGTTCACGACGACTTTATAGGGTGTATCCGGTCTACACATAAACTCAGCACAGGCCACCCGTAAAACAGATCGCTCGACAGGATCAAGGCGGTCCATTGGCCTTTCGATATAGTCAACAATGGCACTGTCAACAGAATCGAGATTTTTGGCCACATACAGAAATACTTCCTTGAAGTATTCTACGTCTACGCGCTCCATATTCTGTAATTCACAGAACTGATCGATAATCTCAATGACACTGCTGCCTTCCGAATCAAAATCCCACTGGTAGAGCGCTTGCATTGCTTTCTGCCGGGCGTTTCGCCGACGCTTCGCGACGCTCCCTCTGCTCTTGAGCGCTGGATTCTCGGCCTCGGATTCATCACCCGTCTGAGGTTTATTTGCAGCGACCTTATCGCGCAAAGAACTTGCGTCTTGAGGTGACTCTTTTTTCGAGGAACCTGGGGAATTCACGTGACTCTTCAAATGTTAACGAACGGGAGGGAATGCCCAGCCATTCAGCTTCTGGACGGGAAATACCCTATCATAGTCTGATTTCGCACAGTATGCGAAACACTGCCTGATCTCTGTTTTTTGCGAAAATTCTGTGTGCGAACAGCCAGCTGCCCATGTGACCGGGTAAAACCAATCCCTCTGTGTAGTGATTGAAGTCGCAAAGGCTAGTATAGTGCCGGAGTAACTTCACACAGACTTGTCATTTCTATGAAACAGCTTATCACAAAGAACGCACTGCATATTTTTCTGACTGTATTTTGCCTGGCTGTCGTCACTCCGACAACAGCAGCAGAAACCACCGCCAGCACGAACTCCGAATCAGACATCAATCCGAAAGTCAGACTCACGACAAACGTCGGCGAACTAACGATCGAACTGTATCCTCAAAAAGCCCCGGAAACGGTAAAGAACTTTTTACAGTATGCAAGCGACGGCTTTTACACTGATACTATATTCCATCGAGTGATCGATGGCTTTATGATTCAAGGCGGTGGCTTTACTCTGGGTTTCGATAAAAAAGAAACTCGCAAAGCCATACAAAACGAAGCGGACAATCAGCTAGCGAACATCAAATACTCCATTGCGATGGCGCGCACACAGGATCCCCACTCCGCCACGGCGCAGTTTTTTATCAATTCTGCCAATAACGAATTTTTAAATCATCGATCAAAAGATATTGCCGGTTGGGGATATACAGTTTTCGGACAAGTCATTGATGGCAAAGATATCGCAGACAAAATAGGCAAAACGCCCACAGGCGCTGCCGGGCCTTTTAACAAAGATGTACCGACAAATCCAATCGTGATTGAAAGTGTCACATTGATCGAGCCTGAATAACACCTGGTGTTCCCACCATTAAATCTCGCAAATAAAAGTGATCTATAACAATGATTAAGTTACATACAAATAAAGGCACCATTGAAATTGAACTGGACAAAGAAAAAGCACCCAATACATGCGAGAACTTTCTAAACTACGTTAAAAATGGCCAATACGACAACACCATTTTTCACCGAGTTATCCCCGGGTTTATGATTCAAGGTGGTGGTTTTACAGATGATATGCAGCAAAAGCCAACTGGCAGCCCCATCGACAACGAAGCGGACAACGGCCTCGAAAATCTGACAGGTACTCTGGCAATGGCGCGCACCGGAGACCCCCACTCAGCGACATGTCAGTTTTTTATCAATGTTAATGACAACAGTTTTCTCAACCATACCGGTAAAACACAGGATGGCTGGGGCTATTGCGTGTTTGCAAAAGTCACTGCGGGAATGGATATCGTGATGGCTATCAGTATGGAAACAACAGGTAATGTAGGTGGGCACGGAGATGTGCCAGTAGAAGCAATCACGATCACCAGCGTAGAACACTCAGAATAGCGAAAACCAATGCGCACTTTACTGATTTCTGATCTGCATTTGCAGGCAAGCCAGCCAGAGCTGACTACGCTTGCGTTCTCACTGTTCGACAAGATCGCTCGGGACTGTGATCGCCTTTTTATATTAGGCGATCTCTTCGAGTACTGGATCGGTGATGACGCCTGCGACCACACCGCAACAGAGGTTGGAAATCGGCTTTCAAGTCTTTCCAGAGCGGGCGTGAAAATATTGGTGATGCACGGAAACCGGGACTTTTTACTGGGGCGGCGTTTCGTCGAAAGCTTTGGGGGTGAGCTGATAGACGATGACTCTATCACCGCCGAGCTTGGTGGCAAGGAAACCCTGCTAATGCATGGCGACACACTTTGCACAGATGATGGACAATATCAATTCTATCGTCGAATGGTCCGCAACCGTGGTTGGCAAACTGACTTTCTGGCCAAGACAGTCAGTGAGCGCGAAGCAACGGCACGAATGATTCGAAACACCAGTAAAGCCCGCGGACAACGTGCCCACACTGAAAACATTGCAGATATCAATGAAGAGACTCTGAAAGAAACTCTGGTCGATTCAAATCTCACTCGAATATTGCACGGTCATACTCATCGCCCCCGGCAACATCAACACAACTTTGGTGATCAACAGATTGAAAGGCTGGTACTGGGTGACTGGCATACTGATCACGCTGTGATCGCCATGAGTGATGATAAAAACTGCGAACTACTCAACTGGAACGGTGACGCTTTAAGGCCTCTGAGTGATATCACTCGGTAAGGGTCCAGGAGAGTTCGCCTCGTCGTCAGTTTTGAGAGTGATCGTGGAAGTGGGTCGACGCGCCATGGATAGCGCAAAGAGCGCTGTCAGCCATGGATGGCTGCAAGCGCTATCCACTTGCACGATCACTCTCAAAATGCCGCAGGCACCCGAAGGGCTGTTTAGGCGCACAAAAACTTTTTGCTTCCGTTTTGGTCTTTCAAAAATGAAGGCCCCCGGCAGGGATGTCTTGTTAGCATCTGAACCGGGAGATTTTTACGTTCAACCGACTACTTTGTGTTCGTCTTTAGACTGATCTTTAGCAAAATCGCGTTTGAATTCTGCCTCTAGCAAAGCGAGTTCCTGCAATTCTTCGTTGGTAAAGCCGGCTTCGAGGCGTGCTTCCCGATTAAATGGTCCTCGTAATGCAATACGACCATGCTGACGCAACAAGGTGCTGAAAAGTGTTACAGGATCCTGCGCTGATTGTTCACAGCAATACCGAAACCATCGATTACCAATTCTTACATGGTCGATTTCTTCCCGCAGTATGCGCTGCAATATACTGACGGTTCGATCATCGCCGTGGGCTCGAAGTTTGTTGATCATCGCAGGAGTGACATCAAGTCCTCTGGCTTCCAAAACTCTGGGCACCAGCGCCATCCTCGCAGTCACATCATAGGCGGTTACCACTGACATCTCCCACAAGCCTCCGTGGGCAACTAATGTCCCGTAGTTACTATTGAGTTCATGTAAGCGATTCACTAACAACTCAAAATGGGTTGCCTCTTCGCTGGCAACTCGTAGCCAGTCACGATAGTAATCACACGGCATTTCGCGAAATCGATAGATTGCATCAAGAGCCAGATTGATCGCATTAAATTCAATATGCGCAATAGCGTGTATTAATCCTATACGCCCTTCTGTACTGCCAAGTCTGCGCCGCGGCACTTGTGTCGGATGCACAAGGACAGGCAATACAGGGCGACCGGCATCCGGAATATCTATCGGTGGACGCATACTTTGTGTGTTGAACGAATCGACGTCCATCATTCTTTTCAAATCTGCCAACAGACTTTTTTTGTGTGCAAAGCCACCGCAACTTAAAGCGCGATAAGATAGCTCAAAAATATCAGTCACTGGATTTCCCCGCCGGATTCAGAGCGTTAAAACTGGCAAATAATGATCGTGATAATAATTCTCGACCATTTAAATGATAATGAATAAGCGCTCGTGAAAGATCACGGGCCTCTTTATTATTTGTTAGCGATGTAAAATTCATGCTCGACAATTCCAGCAAAGTCTGACCACTAACAGGCACACCTGTTGACTCGGAATTTTCGACACGGACCGGACCATCAGGCACCTGGTAACAATAATTAACGGCCGAATCAACCTCGGCGCTGCCATTTATTTCATGACTGAGCAAGGGCGAGTAGCCCGTCTGATCCAGCAATGCAAACTCAAACTGCCGCAAGGCACTATCACGAGTGATTTCATTGCTAATTGCTTCCACGACCGGCCAGTACTGGACAAAAAGTTCCGGTGCCGGCTCATGCCTGGGCAGCAAATAATAGATCAGCTCATTGATGTAGTAGCCACACGCCAACGAGGCGCCTTGCAGTCGAATAAACTCTCCGACTTCTTCAACCGCTGCAAGCACAGGCAGTTCACCACGCCCGGCCCACGAAATATGCAACTTCCGGAAAGGCTGCAAAATCAGTGCTTTTTGTACTTTACCACTTTTAGCCCCACGCACCAGCAGTGATACCCTTCCATGAGTAGGGGTGAACACTTCGATGATAAGGCTGGTATCTCTATAGGCACGACTATGGATAACATACGCAGGAATGAGCTCCTGACGCGCTGCACTCATTCAGCTTCGTAACCCATATTGCGGATCATGGCCGCGTTATCTGACCATCCATCTTTAACCTTAACCCAAAGTTCAAGATGAACTTTAGTATCAAACAGATTCTGCATTTCCTTTCTTGCTCGACTACCGATCTCTTTAAGACCGCTACCGCCCTTGCCTATCACTATCGATTTTTGGCTTTGTTTCTCAACCCAGATAACACTTGAAATTTTTGTAATTTTCGAGGTCTGTTCAAATTTTTCAACTTCGACGCTTACCGAGTAGGGTAATTCCTGCGATAAAAAACGCGTTAACTGCTCACGAACAAGCTCGGATGCCAGAAAACGTGATGAACGATCCGTCAGGGTATCTTCGTCAAACATGAAATCAGCCTTCGGCAAGTGCCTGACAATCTCGGCTTCAAGCTGCGACAGGTTACTGCCCTTAGTGGCGGAAACCGGCACAACGGCTGACGCATCCTCAATTGCGGAAAGTTCCTGCATCCACGGTAGCAAACGCTCCTTAGGATTCACTCGATCAACCTTGTTGATCACCAATATCCATGGCCGTTGCTGTCGCTTCACTACCTCTAAAGCAAGATCGTCATCCTCGTTCCAAACCAGGGCCTGTACCACTAACAACATGACATCAGCACCAGTGGCCGCTGAAGATGCGGTTTTATTTAGCACACGATTTAGAGTGCGCTTGCCGCCGCCGTGAATACCGGGAGTATCAATAAACACAAACTGATTATCGCCAACTGTATTGATCCCCAGCAATGCATGTCGCGTCGTTTGGGGTTTATGAGCTGTGATGCTGAGCTTTTGACCGATAAGTCGATTAAGCAGAGTCGATTTACCAACGTTAGGTCGGCCGGAGATTGCAATGTAGCCGCAGCGTTTAGTCAATGGGATTCCGATTCAAGTTGTTCCAGGGCGATAGTTGCAGCAGCTTGTTCAGCCCGGCGTCGGCTTGAGCCGGTAGCTCGAGTTTCGATGTTCAATGTCTCTATCTTTGCGATGACCACGAACTCGCGCTTGTGCGCTTCGCCACGCGTTTCAAGCAGCGAATATTCCGGGATTGGCATTTTTCGACCCTGCAGATATTCCTGAAGCCGGGTTTTCGCATCCTTCAGGGGTTCATCGGAGGGCAGGTTTTTAAGTCGTTGTTCGAACAAAAAACACACAACCTGACTAACATCCGCGTAACCACCGTCAAGATATACAGCGCCAAGTAAGGCTTCAACAGCATCAGCCAGGATCGAATCACGGTCGAAGCCGCCGCTTTTTAATTCACCGGAGCCTAGCTTGATGTAGTCACCCAAACCGATTTCGCGAGCAATTTCGGCAAGTGTCACCCCGCGAACAAGATTAGCCCGCAGCCGACTCAGCTGTCCTTCCTGGTATTCTGGTTTGAGACGATAAATTTCAGAGGCGATGACGAAGTTCAATGCTCCATCACCGAGAAATTCCAGTCTTTCGTTGTTTCGCGAACTGACACTACGATGCGTCAGCGCCTCTTTAACGAGGGCTTTGTTTTTAAACTCGTAATTGAGTTTTTTAGCGAGAAATTGGTCGACCGTAATCAAATTAACCCAGTGACAATTCCCCTCTTTTGACGTGTGAGGTGCTAACCCGTTACGACATTAGTTGGTGAATTGCTCATCGAAGCCTGCAACAATCTCAAGATTGTACAACAATTTGCGTCGCTCTTCGTATTTCACATCGAGAACCAGCTCGCCATTTGAATCTCTGGCCACTTTAACGATTTCCTTCGCATCTAAATGAGTGAGATTGCGCTCTCTGAAAAGCCCCTGCAACTTGCTGATCACCTCACGCTTGGAGCGGGTTTTTAAGTCCCCATCGCGTAGCACATCACTCATTACTTCATTCAGAGCGTGATTGTCGATGTATACGGGTACCAACTTAAATCCAGTCAGTACCACTGCGCCCGCTACCATTAGACCCAGAAGCCATTTGATCATGTTTTATCGCCTTAATGAATGCCTTCGCCGATCCTGCTCCATGTCACACCACCGTTATTCCAGTTGAAATGCATCCATACCATGAATGCTTTCCCGACCAGGTGATCTTCGGGTACAAAACCCCAGAACCGACTGTCATTGCTATTGTCTCTGTTATCTCCCATAGCAAAATACATTCCTTCAGGCACTTCAACTTCAAAGTCCCCGCGACGAGGCACTTTGGTCGTCAGCAAACGATGTTCAACCCCGACAAGATCTTCCACAATCTCGAGAGTTTGTTGCGAACCACCGTCCGGATCATCGTAATCCCCCAGCACTTCCTGACTGGCAAGCACACCGTTCACTGTCAGTTTTTTGTCCCGATACTGAAGGATATCGCCTGGTATTCCGACAATACGTTTGATGTAGTCAAGCTCTTGTTGCTTGGGATAGCGAAAGACCGCCACATCGCCACGTTCCGGTTTTCCCGTATCAAGGACTTTTTTATGAATCACTGGCAATCGAACACCGTAGGAAAACTTGTTCACCAGTATAAAATCGCCAACCAGTAAAGTAGGTTTCATCGAACCCGACGGAATTCGAAACGGCTCGAACACAAAAGACCGAAGCACCAACACTAACAACAACAGAGGGAAAAAGGATCGCGCGTACTCGACGATTCCACTTTCGGGTCGTTTAAATAACACCGAACCGATAAACCAGATGACTCCACACAAAAGTGTGAATATCACCAGCATTAAGGAAAAATCTATATTCATTATTTGTATTGACGGACTCTGCCGCTATCCCCCTGATTTATTATCCACTTGCAAAACGGCCAGAAAAGCTTCCTGGGGAATCTCGACCCGTCCAATTTGCTTCATTCGGCGTTTGCCAGCTTTTTGTTTTTCTAATAACTTCTTTTTACGCGTGATATCGCCGCCATAACATTTGGCAGTCACATTCTTACGCAAGGCTTTAACATTACTGCGCGCAATAATATGGGTACCAATTGCTGCCTGCACGGCAACATCAAACATTTGCCGCGGAATCAGATCCTTCATCTTTTCCGCCAATTCCCGCCCGCGAGACTGGGAACGATCTTTGTGCACAATAACGGCAAGCGCATCGACAGTTTCGCCATTAATCAGGATGTCTACTTTCACCAGATCAGATGCCTGGAAGCGCAGAAAGTGATAATCGAATGATGCGTAACCACGGCTTACCGATTTCAATCGGTCAAAGAAATCCAGAACCACTTCACTCAATGGCATTTCGTAGGTGAGCGCTACCTGACGTCCGACGTACTGCATATTTTTTTGTACGCCTCGCTTTTCAATACACAGTGTAATGACATCGCCCAGATGAGCCTGAGGCACCAGTATATTGGCTTGAATGATTGGCTCACGAACTTCGGCAAGCTGGTTGGGTGGCAACAACTGTGATGGATTATGGATGTAAATTACCTCGTCCTTCACATCAACCAGTTCGTAAATTACCGTCGGAGCAGTGGTAATTAGATCCAGCTGATATTCGCGCTCAAGCCGCTCCTGAACGATCTCCATATGCAACATGCCCAGAAAGCCACACCGAAAACCAAATCCCAGTGCGGTTGAAACTTCAGGCTCATAGGCCAGTGCAGAATCGTTTAATTTCAGTTTCTGCAATGCATCCCGAAACGATTCATAATCATCAGAACTCACCGGATACAGGCCAGCAAACACTCGAGGCTGCACTTCTTTAAAGCCATCAAGCGGTGTTTCACAGCGGCGACTTTCAACAGTAATGGTATCACCCACGCGCGCTGCGTCGATTTCTTTGATGCCCGCAATCACATATCCAACCTGACCCGTGGCAAGTTCAGCGGTCTCAAGTCGCTTCGGAGAAAACACCCCGACAGAGTCAACCTGAAAAGTGCGACCGGTTGACATTATTCGCATCTTGTCGCGCTTTCTAATACTTCCGTTGACAATCCGAACCAGCGAGATAACACCGACAAAATTGTCAAACCACGAATCAATAATCAACGCCTGCAGTGGTTGGTCTGCTTTACCTTCAGGAGCAGGCACACGGTCAACCAGCATTTCAAGTACATCTGTGATCCCCAAACCGGTCTTGGCACTACAGTGCACCGCGTCGTGGGCTTCGATGCCGATAATTTCTTCAATTTCGTCAACCACCCTTTCAGGGTCTGCAGCAGGTAAATCGATTTTATTCAACACCGGTATCACTTCGAGATCCTGCTCAATGGCGGTATAGCAGTTGGCCACGCTTTGCGCTTCTACTCCCTGTGAAGCATCAACAACCAACAGAGCACCTTCACAAGCTGCGAGAGATCGTGACACTTCATAGGAAAAATCGACGTGGCCGGGCGTATCAATAAAGTTAAGCTGATAGGTTTCACCGTCGTTAGCCTTATACGACAACGATACTGATTGAGCCTTAATTGTGATGCCGCGCTCGCGTTCAAGGTCCATTGAGTCGAGGACCTGTGCAGACATTTCGCGAT
>CAZNOB010000016.1:43211-52279 GCA_964574535.1 uncultured Granulosicoccaceae bacterium
CCGCGCTCGCGTTCAAGGTCCATTGAGTCGAGGACCTGTGCAGACATTTCGCGATCTGCCAATCCCCCGCAATGCTGGATAAAACGATCCGCGATGGTCGATTTACCATGATCGATATGCGCAATTATCGAAAAGTTTCTGATATTGGCTTGATTCATCGGGCCACGCTGCGTTGCGTATCAACGGCTTTTTTAAGCGCGTCCAGATCAAAGAAATGACGACACACTTCTCGATCACCTAACACCAGAACCGGCACTGCCTCGTTATACTGCGCGCGCAGTTGCGGGTCGTTGTCAATATCAACGACGGTGACTTGGAAATGCATGTCTGTGGAAAAATCCTGCAACGTGTACTGCATATCATCACATAGAGGACATGCATAGCGGCTGTAAAGTGTCAGTTCACAAGGTGGTTCTCTACCCACCAACTAATCAACTGTCAATGCCAGAAAAATCGGGCCCTGCTCTCTCTGGACCAATATGGCGATCGACGCTCCGGATTCAACATTTTTCATCGCTTTTTCGAAGTCATCCGTGTTGTCGATATGCGTGTTGTCAATCATGGTCAGGATATCACCTTCCCGAATTCCTGCATCTCGCGCAGCGCCATCGGTGACAGATTGTACAATCACCCCACCGGACTCAAGGCGCACACGGGTTTCATCGTCGATGGGAGCGACTTCAACCCCCAGCTTATTGCTGACCTTAACTGGCGATGGAAGCCTGGCAGAAGCGAGTTCCTCGGCACCGGGCAATTCACCTATTTTGACATCCAGTGTGACTTTCTCACCCTGACGAATAACATCAACAGCCGCTGTGCCACCAGCTCGTACCTGTCCAACTAACGGAGGAAGTGAACTGGATTTATCTACATAGCTGCCATTGAACGCCACAATCACATCGCCAACCTGAAGATCGGACTTGGCGGCCGGGCTATCAGGCAAGATACGGGAAATCAACGCACCGTGCGCTGTAGGCATGGAGAACGACTCCGCGAGTTCACGAGTGACTTCCTGAATAATTACACCAAGCCAACCGCGCGACACGGCCCCGCTCTCTTTCAGCTGATCCGCTATATCGATAGCCATTTCGATAGGGATCGAAAACGACAATCCCATAAAGCCACCGGTTCGGCTATATATCTGAGAGTTGATACCAACTACCTCACCGGCCAGGTTAAACAAGGGTCCACCCGAGTTACCCGGATTGATCGCCACATCAGTCTGAATGAACGGCACATAGTTTTCACGCGGTAAAGATCTGCCTTTTGCACTGACAATTCCTGCGGTCACTGAAAAATCAAAACCAAACGGTGACCCAATCGCCAACACCCATTCCCCAACCTTTAACTCGCTGGACTTGCCGATCCGCGCGGCGGGTAAATCGGTGGCATCTATTTTGAGCACAGCTACATCACTGCGAGCATCTTTACCGATCAGCTCTGCGACAAACTGTCGTCGATCATGTAACCGCACAATAATTTCTTCTGCACCGTCCACTACATGATTATTAGTCAGGACAAACCCATCGGAAGAAACAATAAAGCCAGACCCCAGACTGTCTGAATCAAATTGTTGTGGCTGGAAATTCTGCTCTTGCGTGTCTGGCTGGTTTTGCTGCTGCTGTTCCAGAAATTTTCTGAAGAATTCACCGAACGGACTATCGTCGAGCTCTGGCAATCTCTGTTGTGTGCGAGCACCGTTGCTGCCGGCACTGGTACTTATATTCACCACAGACATGTGGTTGTTTTCAACCAGCTCGGTAAAGTCAGGCAGATCCGCTATCGCAAGACTGGAGCCCAGCAGTAACAACGCAATCAAACTATTGGCAGTGATACGAATTAATCCGCCTGCACTTTTCATTCTGTTTTCTCCTGAGTCACTACAATCAGATAGCAATTTGCGACTAAATATTTTAGTCCGATTGGAAGTTATAAAGCCGAACGACGGTTTAGCTCGACGCGTTCGCCCAGCAGCCCACCGATGTGATATCACAACGTCCCGGGTTTTTCGGGCCTTATCGATAGCGTCTGGGAGATTCGGTTATGATCAAGTTTCGACAGCACTGTTTTTACCAGAGCCAATCCACAAACCAGACCGAATACTGCGCTCCAGGCGACAGCAGAATCCGATTGGCTAACTACCATCTCGCACGCAACAGCAGATAATAGCATAAGGACGAGCGGTAAGAGGTAAACCAGCGATGACAATGCGATCAATGTTTCTGACCTGACCATGACCGTCACCCTGTTTCCAGCGCTGAATCCGCCCGATTCACTATCAAGCAGATTTCGCCCTACTACCACAGAATTCTGATCTGCCCGGGAAAGCAATATGCCAAGGCATTTGCCATCACATCCTGTACATACATCACGGCAAATCCGCAATCGAATCTGCTGTTCCGATTGCTCAGTAATTTGAGCAGATCTTTCTGCGCACACAGTTGCGCTAACGAGTCGAAATTCGCAGTGATTCTGCCAGCATTTTTACCGTTGCAAGAGGCACTTCGCCAACCACAGTTGCGTGCCATTGATCACGCATGACGCCAAAGGCGTGTACGCCTCCCATAGAAGACGCTCCGTGCAATATTCCACCGGCAGATTGATCTTCGGCTGAAGCAATGAAGACGGAGAGAGACGCCAGCCCGTCTGAGTACATAAGCCGTCGGACAGTGAAATCAGTCCCGCCAACAGGGGTGATCTTGTCGGAATCTACCTCAAAACCATCTGGCAAATCCAATTCCACAATCCCGGGAATATCCGCCTCGGGCGCAGGTTCCGCGGGAATAATCATCGAAGAGTTAGAAAGCCACTTGTGTTCTTTACCAGTAATTGAAGCATTAAACATTTCCAATGGCATTCTTTCCGGATATTTCACATCGGTAAACATCACTTGCTCTACGATTTTCCCGTCAAGATCACTCATTGAAGATCGCAATAAAAGGAAAGTTTCGGCATCTACCCAAAGCCGATATCCATAGCGATAGCTGTCACGAGGGGCTATATCAATGACCCTGGCCAACCTTCCCGCCACACGCGTACTGCCATTCTGTCGAAATTCGTACAGACGCTCCAATTCAGAGAGCTGCTGTGGGTCAAAAGTTGGAAAAGGCGTTCTTGGCTGGGCCTTACTGACAATTACCGATTTGCTACCCGGCCAGATACAAACCACGCTGTCAGCATTGCGAATAATTTCTCTGGCCTCGCCATTCAGCGACACCAGCCTTTCGTGCTCAATACCGTCCAGTTTACTGTGGAAAATCTTCATGGTTTCCACTTCATCGCCATGAAGATAGACAAACGTACCAGCGTAATTCAAGTTCTGCATGGCATGAGACATTTTCTCTATCCAGTCCCGACCGAGCTCAGAGTGCTGGCCGCTTTCTGAATTACGAGAAATCTCGCTTGTTTCACTCTCGGCGAGAGCTGCACCCGAACCTAAAGCACCTGCCACGCACACAAACGAGGCAAGCACCGGCACACGCAGGTAATTAGAAACTTTCATTAACAGGGCCTGATGAGTCATAAGCCACCACCCGTGAATGGGCCATCATTCCTTGTACGCGCCCCATTGTTGAATCTTCCAAATGGTTTAACAACAGAGAATTCAACCTCTGTTCAACTGCTGCATCCCGCTGCGAGGAAGTAGCTACCACCCATCGAGTACCCGGTTCGCGCTGATAGACACCCTGACCACTCGCGACGGAAACTTGTACTGACTGACCCGGATCGCTACTGGAGTTTGTGTCGGCACTTACGCTTTGAGCAACTGCAACAGGTGCACTTCCAAATCCCGCTTGCGACTTATTTAGCTGCCATGCCATAAAACCCGCTGCCGCCACGCTGGCAGCAAGACCCAATCCTGCGACTGGCAGCCAGGCAGGCTTTCTGCCTGAGGTCCGACGCGCCTTGGATCGATGAGATTTATCAACGAACGACATCACATTGGATCCAGCGCCACTTGATAAGTCAAATCCATCATCGAGACTTTGGCTCACCTTACTGGCAAAATCTGCACCCAACGCTGGATGATAGTCGCGCTGTAAAACATCACGAACCAGATGGTATCGCTGCCAGGCATCTTTGCAATCCTTTTCACAAACAGCGATATTGAGAAGACTTTCAGTGTCGTTGCTGAACTCTCCATCTACCAAGGCGGAGATTGCTTCAAAGTGCGAGTTTTCAGCACTGGCGGTGCTATTCGGTGTGTTGTTATCAGTCATGCTTATTCTTCTCTTGCAGTCTCATCCACCAACGGACGAAGCTTCTGATCAATTGCGTCTCTAGCTCGGAAAATTCGCGACCTGACGGTGCCGATCGGGCATTCCATCACTTCTGCAATTTCTTCGTAGGACATTCCCTGAAGCTCTCTGAGGGTAATTGCGGTCTTAAGTTCATCCGGCAACGTATTTATTGTTAATTTAACGACCTCGGCGATCTGATCTGTCATCATTTCACGTTGAGGATCGGCAATATCGTGAAGCGCTGTTGCAGTGGCAAACTGTTCTGCCTCGGCGGCATCTGTACCATCAGTGATGCGTCGCGACATTGATGCCAAATGGTTCTTCGCAGTATTTATCGCTATCCGATAAAGCCACGTGTAGAACGCACTTTCGCCACGAAAATTTTTCAAGCCTCGATAGGCCTTGATGAACGCTTCCTGTGTGACATCCTGCACTTCGGAATGATCGTGCACGAATCGAGACACAAGGTTTGCGATCTTGTGCTGGTATTTCAATACCAGCAAATCAAAAGCACCTTTTTCGCCGGCCTGCACTTTTCGTACAAGGACGAGGTCATTCTCTTTTTCACTCACGAGCGTAGATATCCGATGGCTTCACCGGCCATAACAGATAGCTTCGCACGGTATGCAACATTATGACCACTAAAGATAGCGCTAAGTTCGTCAAATTCGGGATTGATTAACATATTTCCGGGAATGCTAATGAGGAGGTTGAGAGGTGAGTCCCAAAAAGTGTCCAGCCAGATCAAATATAACCCGATTTTACACACTTGCAGAATTTTTCAGATTTCCCGGAAGAAATGTCGACGATAATGACGTAACTCATTGATTGAATCCCGAATATCGTTCAGCGCCAGGTGCAGTCCCTCTTTCCGGACAGCACCATGCACTTCAGGAGCCCAACGTTTCGCGAGCTCTTTTATCGTGCTTACGTCCAGGTTTCGATAATGGAAAAAGGATTCCAACTGTTGCATGTGACGCGCCATAAAACGACGATCCTGACAAATACTGTTACCACACATCGGGCTCACCCCTGCATCAACCCAGCAGGATAAAAAATCGATGGTCATAGACTGCGCGTCGCTTTCATTGTACTGACTTTCCTGAACCCGCTTAACCAAACCAGAGCGCGTATGATGGGTTGTGTTCCATTCATCCATGCCTTCCAAAACCGCATCTGACTGATGAATCGCCACAACAGGCCCTTCGGCAAGGATCTTCAAATCAGAATCGGTAATGATGGTGGCGATCTCGATAATCTGATCAGTTTCCGGATCAAGCCCGGTCATTTCCAAATCAATCCAAATCAGATTTTCGGGTGAGACTTCAGTCATTCAGCGCACTCTCCGGCTACTCGCAGTGTCAATTATGTCGCGACTTCGATGAGCGCAGAGTACAATAAGCGTCTATTCATCACCAGCTTTACACCAGCCCGCCGGTCATTTCAAAAAACAAACCAGATACCGACAAATGCAAAGCACGATTATAATCAGCGAAATCCATCCCCATGGGCACTGACAATAACGCTGTGGCGCGAGTAATCGCTAACTTTGGCGCAGATTTGGTGCTGTGTGATTCAAATGGAAACTACTTCGCCGGCTCAGCACTAAAGAAACTCGGCCTGGCTGTGTGCGGCGATCTCGTCGAATATGACCTGCCAACGGCAATAGCACCCTCAACAAAATCCACCCCGACACCAAACCAGCAAGGTGAAATGAGCGCCGGTGTCGCCAGAGTGACCAGCATCACTGCTCGCAGCAGTACGCTCGCTCGAACAGACAGACGCAAACAACCCAAAGCCATTGCTGCCAATGTAACGCAATTAGTTGTCGTCTGTGCTCCACAGCCTCCATTCGATCTCATGCTGCTCGATCGCTACGCTGTGGCAGCAAACCAGATAGGCGTCGATATGGTCGTGGTCATCAACAAGACAGACCTCCTTAACGATAAAAACCGTCAGATTGCCGACTCGATAGAGAAAATCTACCAGGCGATCGGTTACCGGGTTGTTCGATGCACAAATACCAGCGAAGACGGAATCACAGATCTGAAAGCCACACTCGGGGACCAGGTATCGATCCTTGTAGGTCAGTCCGGTGTCGGCAAGTCATCACTTTTAAACCAGCTGATACCGGAGATTCAAAGTAAAACAGGTGCTCTGTCCGAAATGTCAGGACTCGGTAAACATACCACTACGGTAACCACCTGGTATGACCTGCCCAATGGCGGCGCTATTATTGATTCCGCCGGCGTCAGACAATTTGCACTCGATCACTTAAGCGGCATCGACATCCAGTCCGGCTTCAGGGAGATCAGCGAATTAGCGATGTTGTGCAAATTTAACGACTGCCAGCATATCCACGAACCGCATTGCGCAGTTCTGGATGCTCTCGAAAAAAAGCAGATGGCTCGCTGCCGCTACGACCACTTCCAGAGCATGCGACAAAAAGACACCGATTAGACAGGGCCAGGGCCCCACCCCGTTAACTCAAACGCTGCCAGACGTTCAAACCAACAGGTTAAAGTGATAATCGACGTTAATTCCTCTATAATCGCCCGCTAGATACAGGCGATCAGCCGCACTACGGAACGTTCTTCTGTAAATCTAATCCTAATTGCCATTAGCAACTTAATATTTCGGGTAAGTACCTTGACCTCTGAATCTTCAAAAATTATCTACACATGGACCGATGAAGCGCCCGCACTGGCCACACTGTCCTGGTTGCCAATCGTGCAGGCCTTCACGGGCACTGCGCAGGTCGACGTTGAAACCGCAGACATCTCATTGGCAGGCCGAATTTTAAGCACATTCAGTGATGATCTTCCGGCAGATCAAAAAATGAAAGATCACCTGGCTGCTCTCGGTGAATTGGCCCGGCAACCAGAAGCAAATATCATCAAGCTGCCAAATATCAGCGCTTCGGTGCCACAGTTGAAAAGCGCAATCAAAGAGCTGCAAGACAGTGGCTTTGCAATACCGGATCATCCTGACGATCCACAAACCGATTCAGAGCTAAAGACCCGCGAACGTTTTGACACGGTAAAAGGCAGTGCAGTCAACCCGGTACTAAGAGAAGGCAATTCAGATCGTCGTGCTCCTGCGGCGGTCAAAAACTACGCAAAAAAGAACCCGCATTCCATGGGTGCCTGGTCGGCAGATTCCAAAACTCATGTCAGTACGATGAGCGCCGGGGATTTCCGATCCAATGAAGTGTCCGTGACAATCGAACACGAAGACGACCTGACAGTCACTCACACCGCAACTGATGGCACATCCACCGTTATGGTTGACTCAATACCAGTACAGGCTGGCGAAATCGTTGATGCAACGTTCATGAGCAAAAAGGCCTTGTTAGCATTCCTGGATCAACAGGTAAAAGATGCCGGTCAGCAGGGCGTTTTGTACTCCCTGCATTTAAAAGCGACCATGATGAAAGTTTCAGATCCCATTATCTTCGGCCATGCAGTAACCAGTTTCTTCAAACCTGTTTTTGAAAAACATGATGATGCGCTTAAGAGTGTGGGTGCAAATGTAAACAACGGTTTTGACAACCTGTTGAAAGCAATCCAAAACCTACCGGCCGATCAACGAGCCGCTATTGAAGCTGATATTCAATCGGTGTACGAATCACGTCCCGATATCGCCATGGTTAATTCAGATAAAGGCATCACTAATCTGCATGTGCCAAGCGATGTTATTGTTGATGCATCCATGCCAGCAATGATTCGAAGTTCCGGACAAATGTGGAACAAGCTTGGCGAACTACAAGATACAAAATGCATCATCCCGGACAGCAGCTACGCAGATCTTTATCAAAAGACGATTGAATATCACAAGGACAACGGCGCCTTCGATCCATCGACCATGGGAACTTGCCCTAACGTAGGTCTGATGGCCCAAAAAGCCGAAGAATACGGATCACACAACAAAACATTTGAATGCATCAGTGATGGCGTCGTGACTGTAAGCAACAAAGCTGGCGACGTGTTAACCAAGCAAACCGTTGAAACTGGCGACATATGGCGCGCGTGTCAGGTAAAAGACGCTCCCATACAGGACTGGGTAAAACTGGCTGTCACTCGCGCCAAAGCGACTGGCTGGCCTGCAGTTTTCTGGCTCAACAAAGACAGAGCCCACGACGCAGAAATTATTAAAAAGGTAAATACATACCTTAAAGATCACGATACCAGCAACCTCTCTATCGAGATAATGTCTGTCTCTGATGCCACTCATTTCACCCTCGATCGAATAGGCAAAGGTGAAAACACAATTTCCGTGACAGGCAATGTTCTTCGCGACTACCTGACCGATCTTTTTCCAATACTCGAACTTGGCACCAGCGCAAAAATGCTATCCATCGTTCCATTAATGAATGGTGGCGGACTCTTTGAGACGGGTGCAGGCGGTTCTGCGCCAAAACATGTACAACAGTTCCAAAAAGAAAATCACCTGCGATGGGATTCACTGGGTGAGTTTCTGGCACTGGCTGTATCACTGGAGCACCTTGCAGAAAGCACCGGAAACGCAGAAGCTGCAATACTGGCCAGCACCCTGGACAGCGCAACAGAACTACTACTGAATAATGGAAGGTCTCCTTCCCGCAAGGTAGGTGAAATAGACACCCGCGGCAGTCATTTTTATCTGGCACTGTACTGGGCTCAGGCACTGGCCAGCCAAACTGAGAACAAACAGCTGGCAGATAAATTTGCGCCCCTGGCTCAAGCATTATCTGACAACGAAGACAAGATCTTTTCAGAGCTTAACGACGTCCAGGGTTCACCCGCCGATATTGGTGGATACTATTTCCCTGACACCACCAAAGGATCT
>CAZNOB010000017.1:0-10047 GCA_964574535.1 uncultured Granulosicoccaceae bacterium
CTTAAGAATGACCAGGCTCAATCCAGTAAAAATTCTGTGCAGCGCCTTATATACCTCTCTATATGCTTCTGAACTCGAAATTTTATGCAACACCAGGGTAGATTACTGCCAGATCCGGCTTCTTTGAATCTATTGGCATGTGTTGTAGCGGACAATTTAAACTGCAATACTGCGGTTGGACAATCTTGTTTGCAAAGTAAACAGATGGAAGCCTGGCTCTTTGGCTAAATAGCCCTGATTTAACTCGACTCATGACACTCATTGAAAAGCTCGCTGAGCAAAAAATAAAAGACTCGATCGAACAAGGCGTTCTGGATGATTTGCCTGGTAGAGGTCAGCCGTTAATCCTTGATGATGACTCGGCTATACCTGCTGAATTGAGAGCAGGTTACAGAATTCTGAAAAATGCCGGATTTGTGCCGCAACAAATTGCGTTGCGCAATGACATTCGCAGCGTCGAAGAGTTGCTGCTGCAAGCGGGATCACTGTCTGAGAAGAAAAAACTGGTGCTAAAGCTCAGCCTGCTTCGAAGTCAGCTGTAGGAAGTTAAGATGTAAATTCGATTGGGAAGCTGCGATTTTCCAATTGATTCGTTGACTAAAAAGTAAATGTTATAAGGGAAATTATGAGTTTCAGTGAGGCCATAGCATTTGACCTGAATGCGATTGATAAAGATTTCATTGAAAATCCATATCCCATACTGAAAAATCTGCGTCAACATGATCCAGTACATTTTAATCCGGATGGATCAGTCTATCTAACTCGATATGAAGACGTACGTGCAGTCTATCAGGATCGAACCATGGTCTCGGATAAAACGGTAGCGTTTGCTGAAAAGTTTGGCTCAGGGCCCTTGTATGAGCATCACACTACAAGCTTGATTTTTAATGACCCGCCTTACCATACAACGGTTAGAAAATTACTTGCTCGCGCATTTACACCCCGCAAACTGGCTGAAATGGAGCCTCTGATCGAAGACATCGTTGACGGTTTACTAGACGACCTTGATGGTGCTGGCGATGTCGAGTTTGTGACTGCATTTGCGATGCGGCTTCCCACCGAAGTTATCTCATTTATGTTGGGGGTGCCCCGCGAGCACCGACACAGGTTGCGAGGGTACTCGCTGGCAATATTGGGTGCGCTTGATCCGGTGATTTCACAGCAACGGCTGGATAACGGGAATAATGCCGTTGCCGAATTTAGCGAACTGCTAAATGATCTTGTCAACCATCGTCGTTCTAACCCCGAGGGTGCAGGGCAGGGCGAGGTTCTTGAAGCGCTAATTTTCGGAGAGTTCGAAGGGCGAAAGTTATCGCAGGAAGAGCTGATTCAAAACTGCATATTTCTGTTGAATGCAGGGCATGAGACAACCACCAGTTTGATGGCGAATGGTATTGGTATGTTTTTGGAAGCGCCGGTTCAATTCCGGTTGTTGTGTAAGAACCCAGAGCATGTTGATAGTGCAGTTGAAGAAATTCTGCGTTTTGAAAGCCCTCTGCAAATCGGAAACAGGCTCACTTCCGTCGATACCAAAATCGGAGATAAATTTGTTCCTGCCGGTACCTATATTCATACATCGATAGCCTCTGCTAATCGAGACGAGAGTGTTTTTGAAAAACCGGACAATATCGATTTTTCACGTAAACCTAATAAGCATATTGCATTTATTACAGGCATTCACGTTTGCCTGGGGGCAACGCTTGCTCGATACGAAGGTAAAATAGCCTATAAAAAGCTAATCAAACGCTTTCCGAATATGAAACCAGCTGGCATTCCAGAGAGAATGCCTCTGGCACGCTTTCGCGGATACTCTAAGCTGCCAGTCAGGCTGACCAACTGATCAATGCTTCTGGTCGTGAAAGTCTGTAGTGAGAAATTTGCTTTTCGATTGCGTTGGATTATCCTTGCCGCTATTTTTGTAGTGCCACCAGCGCGTAATTAGCCTGCGTGAGTTTTCGTCCTAATGTTGATGCAATTAATCGGTGAATGGCTATTGAGAGTTCAGGGTCTTCCCGATCCAGTTTTTTTAGCGCTTCGCCGGACAGACTATAGAGTTCAGCATTCCGGCTGACTACAACGGTAGCAGTCGCGGTCGATTGATTGTAAATGCCGATTTCCCCGAAAACTGTACCCGCACTTTGCACCCTGAGGATACGTGGTGATTGTCTGCTGCCAGTGGTTTGAACCTGTACCTCACCCGATTCAATAAAATAAACATTACTAACAGGGTCCCCTTCGTGCAGTAATACTGTGCCAGTGCTCTTTTGTTGTTGTTGCATATGCCGAAGCAGTCTCTCGTGAACTGATCCGCGATCAAGGTGTTCCAGAGACAGGGCATTTTGAAAATAAGTTAGCAGTGGAACGGGTTCCAGATCTTCATTCTGTTGTCGTTGACTATCGATATCCCGGTGATCAAACCAGGCAACAGCCTGGTCGAGATCGTCGAATATGAGTGCTTCCTCTGCATGGTCGCTTTTCTTTCCCAGATAGGTTTGTATGTCAGGATTTACGTTTGAAAACGCAAGGGTAATTCCAGCCTGGTGTGTGATTTGTCTGAGCCTGGAAAAACTATATGAAGCTGATGAATCGAGCCCGGTAACCAATCTGAAATCCAATAACACATAACGAAGAGGAACTGCCGAATCCTGACTCAGTCGATTTTTTACGTGGTCAAGTAGTTGGTGAGCCATGCCAAAAAATATGAAACCCTGAAGTTCCATGATAAAAAAGCCCGATCCGTGTTCTTCCAGTTTTTTCTCAAGAACGGGCGGGCGCATTATATGACCTTGATATTTGTCTCTGCTGAAGGTGTGCCTGACAACATCAGTGCTTGTGTAGGCAATAACAAATAGTACCGCTGCTACCAGCACTCCTGTGACAACCCCTTGCAGCAGACCGACTGCAGCAATGGAAATTAGAATCAGCCAGACCAACATGTAGTCTACTTTCGGTAGTTTGTTGTAACCATCGTATAACCACTCTGTGAGGAAGCTTAAACCCAGATAAATCAGGAATGCGGCCAGTACGAGTCGCGGTGTGTTTGCTAAAATGCCTGCACCGAAAATCAGAGTGGCCACAATGATCAGAACGATGATAAGACCTGACAGTCGCGAAGTGGCACCAAGGCGTAGATTTAACGTCGAAAGGCTAAGCATATGGTAGCTGGCCGAACTTCCGACAACACCGCTGAGCATATTTGAAACGCCAATGCTTTTCAGTTCACGGTTGAGATCGATATCTTTTTTTGTACTGATTTCAAGACCACTGCAGTTAAGTAGTAGTGATACTGTGCTGATTAAAAATATTGTCAGCATGGCTACCGAGTTAGAAAACACGATCGTCCAGTCAGCATGTTGCAGTGCGTCGATAGTGACCGGCCGCCAGAGTTCTGCCTCGGGAAGTTTTCCAAGTAGCCAGCCCCGCCTCATTGCTTCATTTAGCCCCTCGGTATAGCTACCGTGAAGCACGGCCATCGCAGTGAAGAAAAGCAGCACGGCCGCAGTGACAATAATCGGCATGATCAAAGGTTGTCTGAGTAATCGTGTCGCCAGTAACATAATGACTGCCAGTATCAGCGCTGGAATCCATTGCGCTGAAGTATCGCTGCTCAGTAAACCCGAATTAATACCACCGTCGTTCAGTACTCCCACACCGCCAGTGAATAACAGCCAGCCAGTGCCAGCCATAAACCCACCAATAACAGGGTAGGGTAAGAACCTGACTAGTCTGCCAAGATTATAGTGCCCGAACCACCAAAGCAGTACACCTGTCAGTAAAGTGGATAGTCCCATCACGGTAACAACCGTTGCAAATGTCTCAAATGAAGCCGGGCCGGTTTTATTGCTTACAATAGAGGCCGCCATAATGGCTATTATTGCTGCCGGCACATCCTGTGGGATGTTGACAGCGATATTGAAACCGCTAAAACAGGTTGCGAGAAACACTGTTAACGCGGCACCCAGTAAAAGAATGCCAATACCTGGGCCAAAGTAGGGGGTCAGGTCGCCGGAGAAAATAAGTGCGGCGAGTGATATCTCAAGGAATACAACCAGGATGCCAGTGACTACACCAGCGGATATATTGACGGGGATAGTAGTGAGTAGTGAGGTACGTGGTGCAACGCTATTGGAAGTTGGCGGATTAAATTCAGTTGACACGACTTGCTCCTTTTAAGCAAGCATACTCAAACTTGCGTCCCTTTGGCAGTTAACAAGCGATAGCGCAACCAAATTGATTGCCAGGTACCTGACAGAATTCTGTCGCCATCTTTCAGGATGGTGAGTCAATTGATTTGTGGAAAAGTGGCAACTATTATTCTTTCCAAAACCTGATTAGGCTGTGTACCAGGCATCGGGATTGATCATTCCGGTTCATCTGTCACTGATGCGTGGTCTGCAAGCTTCGGATATCGGATCTATTCGATATTTTGTCGGCATGTATTGGAGTCCATGGTACAGGACTCGCACTGTAAGTGACTACATTGCTGATATGCCCTGGCAAACTAACTGCGGGGCCAAGAGGATTGTCATGAGCGAATATCCCGCCTTATCCTTTCGCGTTCCTGCGCCAGAAATTCGTCCCGGTGACAGCCCGGACTTTTCTGATGTCGTCATCCCCAAAGCGGGGTCGGTTCGGCGACCACCTGTCGATAGTGATCCCGAGAAAATTCGCGATTTAGCTTTTACCATCATTCGGGTAATGACCCGTGACGGGCATGCAGCCGGAGACTGGGCCGGAATGCTGGGCGAGGATGAACTTCGCAGTGGTTTGCGCCACATGATGCGGCTACGAGCGTTTGATGCGCGTATGCTGATGGCTCAGCGACAGGGGAAAACGTCTTTTTATATGCAACACCTCGGAGAGGAAGCCATCGCCTGCGCGTTTCAGCGAGCACTGTCGAAAGGCGACATGAACTTTCCAACCTATCGGCAAGCGGGTTTGTTGATCGCGCAGGACTACCCGATGTTTTTAATGATGTGTCAGATCTACTCGAATGAAAAGGATCCGAATCATGGTCGCCAGCTGCCAATCATGTATTCATCTAAAGCGCATGGTTTTTTTTCAATCTCCGGCAATTTGGCCACGCAATATCCACAAGCTGTTGGCTGGGCGATGGCATCTGCTATTTCCGGTGATACAAAAATAGCTGCCGGATGGGTGGGAGATGGCTCGACTGCCGAGAGTGACTTTCATGCCGCGATGGTATTTGCTTCTACCTATAAAGCACCGGTGGTGCTCAATATTGTTAACAATCAGTGGGCGATTTCAACTTTCCAGGGGATCGCCAGAGGTGACTCAGGTACCTTTGCGGCGCGTGGTCACGGTTTTGGTATTCCTTCACTCAGGGTTGATGGTAATGACTACCTGGCGGTCTATGCCGTGGCCAGGTGGGCTGCCGAGCGTGCCCGACGCAATCTGGGACCAACGCTGATCGAATATGTCACTTACCGCGCCGGCGGTCACTCGACCTCTGATGATCCATCAGCTTACCGACCGAAAGAAGAAGGCGATGCCTGGCCATTGGGTGATCCGATTTTGCGCCTAAAAAACTATATGATCCAACAGGGCTATTGGTCGGATGAACGACACAAACAGACTGAGGCAGAAATTGAAGATGAAGTTCTGACAGCGCAAAAAGAAGCTGAAGCCGTCGGCACGCTAAGCAGTGGTAATACACCGTCTGCTCGTGACATGTTTGAAGATGTATTTGAAGAAATGCCACCTCATCTAATCAGGCAGCGTCAGGAGGCTGGATACTGATGGCTAAAATGACCATGATCGAGGCAATACAAAACGCCCACGATAATGCCATGCAGCGCGATGAACGCGTGGTGGTCTATGGTGAAGATGTGGGGTTCTTTGGTGGAGTGTTTCGCTGTACGGCTGGCTTGCAGGATAAATATGGGGCCAGCCGCTGCTTCGATGCGCCGATAAACGAATCCGGTATTATCGGCACTGCCATAGGTATGGCGGCTTATGGGTTAAGGCCGTGTGTTGAAATTCAGTTTTCCGACTATGTGTATCCTGCCTACGATCAGATAGTTTCAGAAGCAGCACGTCTGAGACACAGATCAGGAGGGGATTTTACCTGCCCGCTGGTGATACGAATGCCGGTTGGTGGAGGCATATTTGGCGGACAGACACACAGCCAGAGCCCGGAGGCAGTGTTTACCCAGGTGTGTGGTATTAAAACGGTGATGCCCTCTAACCCGCGGGATGCTAAAGGTCTGCTGATCGCTGCGCTGGAAGATCCTGATCCGGTGATCTTCATGGAGCCTAAACGTCTCTACAACGGGCCGTTTGATGGCCATCATGAAAATCCGGTGGTGCCCTGGCGCAATCATGATCTGGGTGAAGTGTCCGAAGACTACTACAGCATTCCGCTGGGTAAGGCCGCCGTCAGGCGCGAGGGCTCAGACCTGACCATTCTGGCATACGGCACTATGGTTTATGTCGCAGAAGCCGCTACGGCCGAAACCGGTATTGATGCAGAAATAATTGACTTACGATCGTTGTTACCGCTTGATCTTGAAGCGATTGTAAAATCAGTGAGTAAAACTGGTCGATGTGTTGTGGTGCATGAAGCAACTCGCACTTCGGGATTTGGTGCAGAACTCAGTACCCTTGTACAGGAAGAATGTTTCTACCATCTGGAAGCGCCAATAGCACGAGTCACCGGCTGGGATACACCGTATCCGCATGCACAGGAATGGGACTACTTCCCCAGTCCGGAAAGACTGGGTAGAAAAATGACTGAAGTCATGGAGGCTTAGCGATGGGTATATTTTCGATTCGTCTGCCTGATGTCGGTGAAGGTGTGGCGGAAGCCGAGCTGGTTGAGTGGAAGGTGAAGCCGGGTGATACCGTTTTTGAGGATGAGGTCGTTGGTGCTGTAATGACCGACAAGGCAGCTGTAGAGATTCCTTCCAGTGTAACCGGTAAAGTCATATCCCTTGGTGGTGAAATTGGCGATGTGATCGCCGTTGGTGCTGAGTTGTTACGACTCGAAGTCGAAGGTGATGGTAATCTGGATAGCCGTGAAACAACACTGGCTGTCGACACAGGGGAAACCGCGGCGGAAGCGTTGCCCCGGACTGATTCTCCACCTGATGTTTCTGCAGATCTTGCTCAGCCTGCCTCTGAAAAAATTGCAGTTAAGCCTGGAGAAGTGCCGGTAACAGCAGCAAGTAACACAGCCACCCCCAAAGATAAACCACTGGCATCGCCATCGGTCAGAAAGCGTGCAATGGATAGTGGCATTGACCTGCGACAAGTCCCTGGCTCCGGACCTGCCGGTCGCATTAGTCATGAAGATATTGATCACTGGTTGCAACTGGGAAGTTCGTCAGTACCAGCGTCCGGTCCGAGTCGAAACACCACTATCACAGAAGTGAAAGTAGTGGGGATGCGACGCAAAATTGCAGAGAAAATGTCTCTGGCGAAATCACGTATACCGCATATCACTATTGTTGAAGAAGTCGATGTTACTAATTTGGAGGAGTTACGTCTTGAACTGAATGACACCCATCAGGATAAAAGAGCAAAACTCACCGTGTTGCCGTTTATGATGAAGGCTATTGTTGAAGCTGTAGCAGAGCAACCACAATTAAATGCCCTATACGATGATGAGGCGGGTGTATTGCATCAACATGGTGGAGTCCACATTGGTATAGCAACTCAAACATCCAGCGGATTGATGGTGCCAGTGGTGCGGCACTGTGAAGCACTGAGTCTTTGGGCAAGTGCAGAGGAAGTCACACGTCTGGCGCAAGGAAGTCGTGATGGCAGCGCTACACGTGAAGAATTAACGGGGTCAACCATTACTATTTCTTCTTTAGGTCCCTTAGGGGCCATTGCAACCACGCCGATCATTAATCATCCTGAAGTGGCGATTGTCGGTATTAATAAAATTGCGGTTCGTCCGCATTGGGATGGACAACAGTTTGTTCCCAGAAAGATGATGAATATTTCCGCGAGCTTTGATCACCGGGTGATTGACGGGTGGGATGCAGCAGTGATGGTTCAAAAACTGAAGACGCTGCTGGAAAAACCAGCCATGTTATTTGTAGGGGATTAGTAAATGGCGGATCTGAATTGTAAGTTACTGGTGATAGGTGCCGGCCCCGGGGGATATGTGTGTGCGATCAAAGCCGGACAGCTGGGCATCGATACTATTATTATAGAAGCGAATAAACCCGGTGGTACTTGTTTAAATGTGGGTTGTATCCCTTCCAAGGCCCTGATCCATGTTGCCGATGAGTTCTATAAGTTACGGCAATTCACTTGCGGTGGTGCGTTGGGCATAACCGCATCTTCGCCAGCGATCAACCTGAGTGAGTCGATAGATTGGAAAGATAGTATTGTCAGTCGCCTTAATGAGGGCGTAGCTGGACTGCTAAAGAAGTCTGGCGTGAACCTGATCAACGGGACAGCGCAATTCCTGGATGGCAAAACGGTGCGCGTGAGTGGTGATGATGGTGAGCAGACTGTTAGCGCGGAACATATTGTGATTGCAACTGGTTCAGTGCCGGTCGAACTCTCGTCGCTGCCGTTCTCGGACCGGGTATTGTCTTCAACCCAGGCGCTGGCTCTACAGGAAATCCCGAGTAGTTTGGCGGTGGTGGGTGGTGGTTATATCGGGCTTGAGATAGGTAGTGCGTTTGCCAAGCTCGGTTCGCAGGTAATAGTAGTTGAGGCGTCCGATCGGATTCTGCCTCAGTACGATGCAGATTTAACTGCGCCGCTTATGAGTAATCTGGCGGCACTGGGTATCGAAGTCATGACCAATACTCATGCAGAAGGAATCGGTGATGCAGGTCTTGAAGTCAGGTCTGCAGAAGGCGAGAGCAGGTCGATTGCTGCAGATAAGGTTTTGGTTACGGTGGGTCGTCGGCCTGCCACGTCCGGGTGTGCACTTGAAGAGCTCAGCCTGACCATGAATGAACAATTTATCCAAATTGATAATAAATGCCAAACTTCAATGCGTGGCGTTTATGCTATCGGTGATATCACAGGTGAGCCTATGCTTGCGCATCGTGCTATGGCTCAGGGTGAAATGGTGGCTGGGATCATTGCAGGTGAACAAAGATCCTGGGACAAAGTCGCGATTCCTGCAGTCTGTTTTACTGATCCTGAAATCGTAACGGTGGGCCTATCACCTGCAGAAGCAATTGCAGAAGAACATGAGATCACTGTGGGGCAGTTTCCTTTTCAGGCCAACGGTCGGGCTATGACCACGGAATCGGAGAGAGGATTCATTCGTGTAGTCGCATCGAAGCAACATGGAATCGTGTTGGGAATACAGGCCGTTGGTGTCGGTGTCTCCGAATTATCAGCAAGTTTTGCACTGGCACTAGAGATGGGAGCCTGTGCGGAAGATATTGCCGCTACGGTTCACGCGCATCCGACTATGAGTGAAGGCTTTGCTGAAGCGTGTATGCAAATCACAGGGCGTGCACTGCATATATAGAATTATATGAAACCCCGTGAATCCAGCTCATGGTAACAGTCTGGTGTTTTTGGTGCCGTGATCAGTGTCGAGGTCAAACTTCTCATGTCGATGTCTTAACGCGGTGATCAGTTCAGCGACTCTGATATAGGCTTTGGTTCGCAGGTCCTCACAGGAAATATCGGGAGCGCCGTTGTGCAGATCAAGCAATGTTAGTTCAATGGAGTTGACTGCAACTTTAGTGATTTCACCATGAATGTATTCGTGTCGTGTCAGGTGATCTATGTATCTACCCCACTCTTTGGTCAGCGTAGTATCTGTACTGGTTTCGAAGGCCTGCCAGCGAGGTAGTCTGTATTTAATTTTGGCAGTGATATTGGTTGAGTTTACCCTGCATCCTGTTGCTTCTGCCAGCACATCGAATTGCCAGCTTATTGACCAGTTGGTACTGGCGTCAAAACCATGAGTACTGCGATCTACTTTACTATTGGCGTAGATAGACTCGCGAAGTTCACTGGTGGAGCTGCCAGTGATGTCGTAGTAGCTGGTGCTTTCATCGATGGTGATGTCAGCTTTGATCAACGCAGGTAAAACACTCA
>CAZNOB010000017.1:10147-19649 GCA_964574535.1 uncultured Granulosicoccaceae bacterium
TTTCGTTTCTCCGTAAACGCTTTAACGCCTTCGATTCCGTCTTGTGTGGTGCTCATTTCGACAATGCATCGGGTTTCTCGTTCCATTTGAGATTCAAGTGAATCATTGAGAGCCATTTGTAGTAATTTCTTGACTCCGCCGTGGGCGCGGGTGGGACCATTCGCAAGTTTTGTTGCGAGTTCGCCTACGCTGGTATCGAGTTCGGCGGCATCTACCACCTGATTCACCAGGCCCCAGTCCAGTGCTTCCTGGGCGCTGAGTGTGCGGTTGGTCAAGTATAATTCCATCGCTCGACGGGTACCGATAATTCTGGATAGATAATAGCTCGAGCTCCCGTCCGGTGTTAATCCGATAGCAGTATAAGCGCTGGTGAATTTACTGGTATTGGTGCAAATGGCCAGATCGCAGCAGGCGGCCAGGCTCAGGCCTGCACCGGCTGCGACACCATTGATGCGTGCAATCAGCGGCGCATCCATTCGTGCAAACCTTGATATTGCCATATGCATACAGGTGGTCATCTCTTTGAGTAGCATGGTCACGCGGTCTGAATTTTCTGCGAAATCAGCCACATCACCACCGGCGCAAAATGCTTTTTCGCCACTACCGGTCAACACGGCGGCACGGATACTCCTATCGCTGCCACAGCGGTTTGCAATGTCAAGAAGCTCTTGCATCGCCCGCAAATCAAGCGCGTTAAATGCGGATTCCCGATTTATGGTTATCCAGGCGATTTGGTCTCTGACGTCGAATTCAAGTTTTTCGTACTTCATTTTGGCTCCTGGCGGCATGAGATGCTTGCCGGGCTATTGTACTGTAACGATAACGTGGTGCCTATCGGTCGCCGTGGATACAAGTGTGACTAACAGTTTTGCCCTGTGGTTTTTCGACACGACATTATGCGGCTCTTGAGTTGGCGAATGAACTTTCCGGTATAGTACGGCGTAAGCGTTATTGACAGAGATAACATCGGGTTTTAAATGTCTACTGAAAAAGTTGATCTGCAAGCACTGGTCGCGCAGTTTTCGAGTCGCGATTTACCGCCTGTGGCGCAGTGGAATCCGATCAATAAACGCACAATTGATATGCATATCGATCACAATGGCACCTGGTACTACAATGGCAGCGCCATTGAGCGCGCCAGAATGGTCGCTCTGTTTTCTACCATACTGCGCAGGGAAGGTGAACGGTATTTTTTGGTCACACCTCACGAAAAACTCGCCATCGAAGTCGAGAACGTACCTTTTGTCGTGCAGTTGATGGAGGTAACGGGCGATGCCCAGGGCCAGTGTCTAGAATTTACCGATAATGTCGGTAATGTATTTGTAGCCGGTAACGATCATCCATTGTGGACTGCCGACTATGCCGGACAGTTACTTCCTTATGTGATGGTCCGGGAGAATTTACCAGGGTTGCTATCGCGTGCAGTTTATTATCAATTGGCCGAACTGGTCATAGAACGCGATGATCACTATGGAGTATGGAGTGACGGTGTTTTTTTTCAGCTGCAGTGATCTGCACATGCAAAAGCCGGATAAGCCTGTCAACCTGTGCTGCAAGCCCGTATTACTATAGGATCAAGTGGGGAGCAATTGACTTTCCAGTTACTGGAAGCCATATAACTCCCGGATAAGGCCTGCCACTATATTATGCGATCACAATGAATATTGGTTCAGTTGCTACAGATACCGGATTGTCCGCCAAAACAATTCGCTACTACGAAGATATTGGATTGGTAACCCCTGGCCGAAGTGCAAACGGGTATCGAAGCTATACCGCGGCCGAAGTGCAGCGTTTGAAGTTTTTACAAAGGGCAAGAGCGCTGGGTTTTAGCATCGAGGAGTGTCGGCAATTGCTTTCACTCTACGAAGACAAAGACCGCGCCAGCGCCAGTGTAAAAGCGATTGCCCTCGATAAAATCAGTGCGATCGAAGTAAAGATTAGTGAGCTGGAAGGCCTGCGGGATAGTTTAATAACAATGGCTGCCGGATGTTCCGGAAATGATCTGCCGGATTGTCCGATCATTGATAGTCTCGCCAGGGGTAGTACTGAAGGTCAGACTTAACCTGCACTAGTTTGAGCCCGCTTCACTTCTACGTAGCCCGGGACATACCGCCCCGGCGAGCTGTGCGCTGTCACGCAAATTACAGGCAAAAAGCCTCTGTGCGACTAAACAGCTGTTCAGAAGACGGAAAGAAAAATTCTGAACAAACTGTCTCTGACAGATCGTTCTTGTGTCTGTTCTCTTTAATCGGACTTCTACCGCGCAGACTCCAGGATCTGGATTAAGGTAGCGGCACATCCACCACCCACACATACCCGTCCGGGGCCACAATAAATGCTTCACGAACACCATGTGGTTTATCAGTGGGTGCCTCTAACACGTGATAATTGTGAGTTTCTGCGTTTTTGCAGGCTGTGTCCGGGTCACAGCCATGCAGGCGCAGCTCAACGCCACAGCCGCGGACTTCTGCGGATTGCAGCACGCCAGTCATCGGGTGACGGTCGTAGGTGTGATCCGCGTGCAGCATCCACTCAACTCCATTAGCTTTCACAACGGCGAAATCAGGGTCATCGTAGACGGACTCTGCGCCCAGCACCTGTGTTGCAAACGCGACTGATTCCGGCACGGAAGTGACCAGCAAATTAATACTTAATCCGGTTAGAGAACGACCATAATCTTCCGCTGACATCCACGGTGTGCCGGTACGTTTTGACGTCATTTTGATCTCCGAATTGCTGACAACTGGCCTGCATGGTGCGTGTACGGTTCGAAATCAAGGCTTTGGCTTGATAATTCGGGCACAAATACAGACGACCGACTCACAAACAGTCAAGAAACTTGCGTCACTGCCGATGGATCGAGTTATGGACAGGCGGCTGTGCATGTCTCTTGCTGAGGCTAACACAGCGAATAAAAAGAATACCACGAGAGAATAAGCCTTGATTGAGAGTGATACCAGTCGGGATTCCGAAGAACTAAATGTACTGGCTTCTAAGGCTGGCACTACCGAATTTGAACTGTTCGGGCTTGCGTTTTACGACTGCCATGGTTATCAGGCTGAAGAAATTGTGCTGCAGGAGCTGTTCATAGATTTCTTGCATACCGGCCAGGCGCCACAGTGGCTGAAATCCTATGTCAAACGCAGGATCGCCAGTTCTACTATAGCGATTGATTCAATCCGAAAATCAGCCTACATCACAACTGGCGCGAGCTCGGCGATAGTCAAATGGCGACCGAGCGTAGAGTTGTTTTCCTTTACGCTGATCGGAGCCATGGCCAGCTCGGATTATCATCCGGTGAGTGATTCGCAAGAGAGTTAGGAGAACCCGCCCCGGCGTAGGTGCGCTTGCGCTGTCGCGCAGTTAATATGACATCCCTGCCGGGGGCCTTAATTTTTGAAAAGACCAAAAACGGAAGCAAAAAGTCTTTTTGCGACAATTCAGCCCTTCGGGTGCCTGCAGCATTTTGAGAGTGATCGTGCAAGTGGATAGCGCTTTTAGCCATCCATGGCTGACAGCGTTCTTTGCGCCATTCATGGCGCGCCGACCCACTTCCACAATCACTCTCAAAACTAATTAAACGCTGGTAGATCAAGAGTAAACGCTTTGCGTTTTTCGTCTGTTTATCGTACCAGCTGAACTGCCTTTGTACGCTGCTGAAAAGATCTCGGCACTAAAACTCAGACACTTATGCATTTGTTAGATGAAAGTCTCCGGCTCGGCTTCAGCAAACCGGTCGTCGGGGTGGATTCACCTGGTACATTTGCAAATATCACCAACCTCGGCATTGATGTCATCGCAACATAGGCAGGTGATATCGATTATCATTGTGCTCATCGAAATATCTGTATGAGTATCCCATGCCCAAAGCAAGTGAACTGAAGAAAGGTCAGGTTGTCGAGATTGACGGAGAGCCGTGGTCTGTAAAACAGGTCGAAGCCAAAAGCCCCTCATCACGGGGTGCTTCGACGTTGTATAAAGTTCGGTTTTTCCACGTCAAAACCAAACAAAAACGCGACGAATCCTACAAGGGAGAAGACTATCTTCGTGACGCGGATTGTCTTCGCGTGGCAGTACAGTATTCCTACCGCGACGGTGATCTGTATAACTTCATGAATATGGAAGACTACAGTCAGTACAGCCTTAATCAGGCCGATCTTGAAGGGCAGCACGATTATCTCACTGAAGGGCTGGAAGGAATCTATGCTTTAATTCTCGACGGCGAGATAGCGGGGATAGAATTACCGCAGTTTGTTGAACTTGAAATCACACAGACAGACCCAGCCATTAAGGGGGCAAGTGCTACAGGCAGAACCAAACCCGCCACACTGGCAACTGGCCTGGTAATTCAGGTGCCTGAGTATCTTGAGACCGGTGAAGTAGTCAAGGTAACCTCTGCTACCGGTAAATTTTCAACTCGCGTTAGCTAGTACCCAACCAGAAACAAGCGCTACTGCGAACCACTGACTGCACGCGATCTTTCACCGACTACATGTAGTTATTTAGAATGACTAAACGCCCACATGTAGTCGGTAAAATCTCACGCACTTCAGTGATTCTCGCTACACCCCTGTTTCTGGACGGGCACTAGCTAGTACCCATCCAGAAACAAGCGCTACTGCGAGCCACTGATTGCTCGTTCACTCTTAATCCACCCGCGTTTAATCAGTTTTGAGAGTGATCGTGCAGGTGGGTCGGCGCACCATATATGGTGCAAAGAGCGCTGTCAGCCATGGATGGCTGTTTGCGCGACCTCTTCCGCGATCAGTCTCAAAATGCGCAGGCACCCGAAGGGCAGAATTGTCGCGAAAAGACTTTTTGCTTCCGTTTTTGGTCTTTCAAAAATGAAGGGCCGCGGCAGAGATGTCCTAAGCTGGATCTTTCTGAATGAGATTGGCCAGTCCATCAACTACTTCCGAGTTCGGCAATTTCAACATTTCGGCAGGCGGCAGCAGTAATTTTGATGATCGATTCCCTCCGCCCAGAATAATCTCATCGCACTCCATCACCCGGCTGTCAATCCAGAGCGGTAGTGTTTCGGGCAGTGCAACCGGGGTCACACCGCCCAGTTCCATGCCAGTGAGCTCTTTGGTGACTTCCGGATTAGCGAAAGAGACGCGGCGTACGCCCAACTTTTTGCGCACGGTTTTATTAACATCCAGTCGACAATTTGCCAGTACCACACAGCATGCAAATACCGGCTCGCCCTTTGTCGAGCCCACGACCAGGGCATTGGCGGATTGCTCCGGTTGAAAACCGTACTCTTTACAAAAAATTGCAGTATCTGCGTGCGTTGGGTCGCAGGCTACTGTCTTATATTGAATTGAAAGCTTATCAAGTGCGGCTTGTACATCAGGGTGAAGTAGTGGATTATTCATGCGTTGGGACCGGTAGCAGAAGCGGTATTGTACTACGGGAATTCTAAATTCATCAGCGTTTCAGCTTTGCTGATTTAAGGTTTCAGGCTGTTTGACGTTCAATCTTCATGGATGATTCCAATCACCCTCTAACTGGAGCATGGGGATGAAAAAGATAATTTCTGTAGGTATGTTATTGATATGCCTGCCTATGATGAGCGGCTGTACCGCAATTGCGGTGGTTGATGCGGCCGCCAGTACAGCGGTCGGTGTGACCAAGGTCGCGGTTAAGGGCGTGACGGCGACGACCGGAGCACTGTTCCCTGACGGCGAAGACGAAAAAAAGGAAAAGAAATAGTAGTACTTATCAATTCATTGCGAATAGCCCGATTTTCGTCGGGCTAAGCAATCGTCAATAGCTAAACTCACTCCAGACCGGCGCATGGTCAGAGGGTTTTTCCATGCCGCGGATATCGTAGTCCATGCCACTGTCGACCAATGTATCGGTGAGCGGTTTTGTCGTCATGAGATGATCAATACGTAAACCGCTTTTCGGGGTTCGTTCGAATCCTCGGGTACGGTAGTCAAACCAGCTTAGAAATTCGTTTGAGTCGGGGTACTTCACGCGGTAGGTATCATCGAGGCCAAAGGCACGCAATTTCTCAAACCATTCTCTTTCTTCCGGCAGGAAGCTGACATGGCCCTTGCTCAGCCAGGCCTTGACACTTTTTTCACTGATACCGATGTCTTCATCCACTGGTGCAATATTGAAATCACCAATGACAGCGAGGGCGTCACTGGCGTCGTAGTCGCTATTCAGCCATTGCGTCAATTCGGCATAGAAGTTTTCTTTATCGGGAAACTTTGTCGGGTGATCACGTTTTTCACCGTTCGGAAAATAACCGTTCATGACTGTGAGCGCGTTACCTTCTTTGGTTTCAAATGTACCCGTGATTAAACGGCGTTGTGAATCTTCTGTGTCTCCCGGAAGTCCCTTGATCACGGATTTAAAAGGATAGCGCGACATCAGTGCAACGCCGTAGTGAGTTTTTTGTCCGTGAAACTCCACGTGGTATCCCAAATCACAAACTTGTTCCAGTGGAAAATCAAGGTCAGGGACTTTAGTTTCCTGCAGGCCGATGATCTCCGGGGAGTGTTTGTCGATCAGGGCTTCCAGCTGGTGAAATCTAAGACGCAGGCTGTTGACGTTAAAGGAGACAATTTTCATGGTTGAATTTCCAGATGAATCTGCGTTGAGCCCTGTTCTGCAATAAAATTAACTTTTACGCGATACCAAACACACGGACCAGATCGAGCACACATCTCAGTTGTGATAGTGCGCGTTGTGTTTCATCAAGCCGATTTTGTAAACCTTCAATTTCATCTTCACGGACTGACTTATTTCTGAGAGACAATTGTTTGAGACGTTCAAGTTCGCCTCCGAGGATCTGCCTTGCATTATTGGATGCTTGTTTACGCAATGCACCGACAGCGTTGTTAGCGATCTCTTCCGCTTTAATGAGCTGGGCCTGAAGCTGCGGGCGTTTTACGCTCACCAATTGTTTAGCCAGTGGCTTTTTTATGGTATGGAAAGCCTGATCAAGATCTTCTCTGCTGAAATCAACGCTCAAGTCTTCGCAGGCTTCATTCAGCACCACACGCAGAAGCTCTCCGTTCATAAATTGTTCTACTGCCAGCTGTTTCGGTGCAGGGCAATCGAATACATAGTGTGCCTCAAGCAAAACACTGCCACGAACCAGTGTCTCGTCCTGCATCGCGCCCACCAATACCTGACCAAAGCCCCCCGAGATGATTTGATCCATTGCCGTTTCAACCAGCGGGTGTTCCCATGATAAGAACTGAACATCTTCACGCGCCAGTGCCACGTGGCGTCTGAAGGTGACTGTGGTGCCTTCTTCCGGTAGTCCGGGAAACTCGCTGACTGCCAGATGTTCTCCAGGTCTAAAAATATAGGTATGTGCAGATTGATCTTCGATTTCCACACCCAGGTTATCGAGTGCCTGATCCATGTATTTTTTTAAGGTGTTGTCAGTGTCAAAGGAGACGATCTCTTCAATAACCGGTGTCGACTCTGCTTCCCGGTGAGAGCTTAATTCCAGCAGACGGTCCCGGCCTTGTTCAATTTGTTCGCGTTTTTTGTCAGCCAGTTGTGTGGCATTGTCTATTAGTTGATTGAGTTCAGTGGCAGACAGTTCGGCGTTAATCCCTTTGCTGAACTGATCTTTCAATTCCTCCCGAACCTGTTCACCAATCTGGCAGGTTTGTTCAAATGCGTTTAGTCCTTCGTGGTACCAGCGCTGTAAAAAAGCGTCTGGGGAATCTTTAAGAAAAGGCACCAGAATTTTAATGGTTTGCGTCTGGCCGATACGATCAAGCCGGCCAATACGCTGTTCTAACAGATCAGCGTTGTCAGGCAGATCAACCAGAATCAGGTGGTGCAGGAATTGAAAGTTGCGGCCCTCGCTGCCGATTTCAGAGCACAACAGGATCTGACTGCCGGTTTCTTCGTCGGCAAAAAACTCCGCTGCGCTATCGCGTTCAACAATCGACATTTCCTCATGGAAAACGGCAGCATGAATGCCGAATTGTGTTCGCAATTGTTCTTTAAGTGTTTCAACTCGTTTGACAGATTTGCAAATTAACAACACTTTATCGGGAGCCAGTTTTGACAGTTTGTCACCCAGCCAGTCAGTGATGGTGCCTGACTTCAATGAATAGGGCTCGTGGATGCGCTCGGGAAAACCGCTGACGGCGCTTCGGGTGTTGCGAAACATGACTCGACCCGTGCCGTGCAGATCCAGTAGTTCATTGACAATACCTGCATTGGATTCTGCGGTGATCTGAAGAGAATCAAGATGCTTCTGCAGCGGTGCTGCAAGGGGTTTATCTGTCAGCAGGGTGGTGGCGATATCAGCCATTGTGCGGTAATTGCCTTCCTCATCGCGGAATTGATCGAGTGACGGGAAACGATGCGGATCAAGCAATTGCAATCTGGCGAAGTGCCCTTCGTTGCCAAGTTGTTCCGGGGTAGCCGTCAACAGCAGCAATGATGAAATGCGAGCTGCAAGCTCTGCGACGCAACTATACGGAGAATCGTCCGTGGTGTTCTCAGATGATTCCAGGTGATGTGCTTCATCGACAATCAGGGTATCCCAGCCGGCTTCCAGTGCGTCGTTGCGAATATTCGCGTCGGACAATAAAAAAGGCAGGGTGGTGAGAACCAGTTGCCGATCCAGAAAAGGATTGCCCTCCGTCGCAGATTCAAGGGATTCCTCGTACATGGTTTGATCCATGATGCTAAAGCGCAAATTAAATCGCCGACGCATTTCAACCAGCCACTGGTGCAACAGTGGTTCCGGAACAATCACCAATACACGACTGATGGTGCCACGCGTGAGTTGCTGGTGCAGAATAAGGCCAGCCTCAATTGTCTTCCCCAGGCCGACTTCGTCAGCCAGCAGTACACGCGGATTGAGGCGGTTGGCTACTTCGTTGGCGATATACAACTGGTGGGGAATGAGCTCGGCGCGCGCGCCGCACAGACCGTAGACCTGTGATCTCACCAGTTGCTGCTGCATTTCTCGTGTCTGAAGTCGAATATGGTAGCGACGGTCTCTATCAAACTGCCCATTCAGCAGCTTGTCTGAAGGTCGATTGAATTGTGTGAAATTGTCGAGCTGGGTCTCACTCAGTGTGACATCGGAGCCATCTTCAGCCGTGCCATAGTAGACGACCAGGCCGTCCACTTCCTCAGTATCGGTGACTATGATTTCCTGGTTTTCAGCGTTTTTAATGCGATCACCAGCGCCAAATATGACCCGCGTAAGCGGTGCGGTTTCGGCTGAGTACGTGCGGATTTCTCCGCTGGCCATGTAGACGATCGTGATGAGGCGGTGTTCAGTCTTCAGGATGGTGCCAAGACCCAAATCGGTCTCGGTGTCGCTGATCCAGCGTTGT
The DNA here is from genome assembly GCA_964574535.1 of uncultured Granulosicoccaceae bacterium. Classification (GTDB taxonomy): domain Bacteria; phylum Pseudomonadota; class Gammaproteobacteria; order Granulosicoccales; family Granulosicoccaceae. The sequence goes on from CAZNOB010000017.1 coordinate 19,483, forward strand.
CCGGGGGAAAAAGTAGGCATTAAATCCGAGGTTCGTGTGATGGTGCGGAATGGGTGAATACAGGGTTTGTCAGCGATACAATTCTAATCGGTTGTGGCTTTGCTTTCCATTTCTTTGTAAATGGGTCGTAAAGTGGCTGGGGTGCAATATAGATTGGCGATACCCTT
>CAZNOB010000017.1:19749-47742 GCA_964574535.1 uncultured Granulosicoccaceae bacterium
CTTTGTAAATGGGTCGTAAAGTGGCTGGGGTGCAATATAGATTGGCGATACCCTTGCCTCGGCGCTATGGTATTGCTAAAACTCATAACCAGTGTTTGTTCGGGAAGCAGGGTTTAAAGATAATCACCCGCTTATGTGAGATTTCACTAGCTACTTGTGAGCATTTGGTCATTCTAAATCAACGTCTGTGATTGTTAAAAATTGCGTTTTCCACCAGGCGGCTATCCGAGGATGATCTGCTGCGAAAGCGATGTTTTGGCAAGTGATGACGATCAATCTGTTTACATGCGTATGACTATTCGCCTCAATCGATCAGAAAATTCTGACTCAAAACCTCCATTCCGCGCTACGACCCCGGTGCTCGGACATCTGCCAGGGCGGGGCTATACTTGACTCGGATTGAGTGCCAGCTAAACATGCCAGTTATTAACCAGGAGCATCGCGATGACCCGTATCCTGCTTGCAGATGATGATCAGGTACTATCAGACCTGCTCACTGAATTTCTCACAAATCAGCAGCTGCACGTTTCCCAGGTCTTTGACGGCCAAAAGGCTGTCGATCATATTGCTCATGAAACCACCGATTTGGTGGTACTGGATGTCATGATGCCGGTAATGGATGGATTTGAAGCACTACGGGAAATTCGAAAGAACAGCCAGGTGCCAATCATTATGTTAACTGCCCGTGGTGAAGATATCGATCGAATTGTCGGGCTCGAAATGGGAGCAGATGACTACCTGCCCAAGCCCTGTAACCCGCGTGAACTGTTGGCACGAATAAAAGCGATTCTGCGTCGTGTTGAACTATCTGCAGCCCATGTTGAGCCTGAGTCACTGACTTACGGCAACATTGTAGTTAATACTGGCGATCGCAGTGCCACTGTAGATGGCAATGAGCTTGTTCTTACCGCTGCAGAATTTAATATGCTGGAGGCGCTGGTGCGCCGCCCAGGTGTAGTGATCAGTAAAGAAGAGCTGACTGAAAAAGGGCTTTCCCGCAAGCTGGAACTGTATGATCGCAGTGTCGACATGCACATTAGCAATTTACGCAAGAAGCTTGGTAAGGATGAAAATAACGACCAAAGAATCAAGACCGTACGCGGCATCGGTTATTTACTGGCTGCACTCTAGCTGCCATGGCGGTCATAGCAGCCATGCCACCGGAACTTAATTAATGCATCGCCTGTTTTGGAAAATATTCTTTCTTTTCTGGATCGTCAATGCCGGGGTTTTTTCATTCGGTTATTTTATCGCAAATCTTTATCACGATATTGATGGTGGTTCGCGCTACCCGATAGAATATAATGCGCTGCGTGCTATTGAAGCGTATGAAAATGATGAGCTGGAGAAATTTTACCAGCGAACTCGCAAGGGGCAGTCATCCCGTCATTTTCTGCTGGACGAGAGTCGGCAGCTATTGCCAGAGGGATATCTCTCCAGTGAACCTGTACCCGTTATAAGTGAATATCCGTGGGAAAAAAGAACCCGTAACTGGTTTAAGCTGTCTGCAGTGCGGGGCATCGAAATTGAATCAAACGCTGGCGATAAGTATCATTTTATATCCAGATACAGTCCGCGTCGCTATAATCGCCGCCCTCCATTTGTATTTCCGTTGTTTCTTTTCACAATTGCTGCAACCAGTATATTTTTGGCCGCGTACATCACCCGCCCGTTGCGAAAACTACAAACAGTAGTAAGAAGATTTGCCAGTGGTGAACACGATGCGCGTGTGCCACGTCGGGAGGCAGCACGTCGCGATGTGGTGGGAGAAGTCGGGCGTGAATTTAACGTGATGGCGGAACGTTTAAACGCACAGATAGAATCACAGCGGCGTCTTTTGCGGGATATTTCCCATGAGCTGCGAACACCTTTGGCGCGAATGCAGGTGGCGGTGGCGATAGCCGAAGACTCTTCAGAAGGTGCCGAGGGTCCGCACGCCAGACTACATACCGAAATAGAACGACTCGATACGTTGATTGGTCAGGTGCTGGCTTTATCCAGGATAGAAAGTGGCGCAGACCATCTGAACAAAGCAAAGTTTACACTACGTGGTCTTGTTGATGATATTGCCACCGATGCTGAGTACGAATTTACTGAACAAAGTAAGCGGGTATTAGTGAAGGTGCCGGCATCAATTGAGATCGAGGCAGACAAGTCCCAATTACAAAGCGCCATAGAAAATGTGATCAGAAACGCCATGCGCTACACACCGGAAGAAAGTCGGGTTGAAGTCGATGCCGAGTTATTAACACCATCAGATCTTTCTCTGAGTCGAAGCCGGTCGGTGCAGATATGTATTCGCGATCATGGTCCCGGAGTACTGGCTGCAAATCTGCCCAAGTTATTTGATGCGTTTTATCGGGAAGATGATTCAAGAGATACGGGCAGTGGTGGACACGGGGTGGGGCTGGCAATATCGCGCACGATTGTTGTGGCCCATGGCGGATCGATTAGTGCCGTTAATCACCACGATGGTGGCTTACAGGTTGATATAGTGTTGCCGCTCGAATCTGGTAATGTTGCGTAGGACATCCCTGCCGGGGGCTTCATTTTTGAAAAGATCAAATGTGACATGCCCTTCAGGCGGAATCACTTTTCAAAAGACGAAGAAGTAATTCTCATAGCGAAGAAAGCAACTGCGCAGGCTCGTGATGGCGGTTTTACGTGGTCTTTACAGGAAGCTGACGGAAAAAAGTGCGGTGTGGTCGTAGACTTGTATCGCAGGCAAATATCTAAAAAGGCTTACACATGAAAACTCTTTTCGCTTCTATTGGTGTGATCACTGCGCTACTTGTTGGCTCTGTTGGTGTGATGGCATTCGCTGGTCACAGACACGGTGAGTCTGGCCATGGTGGCCATCGAGTAGAGAAAATGATTGAAAGGCTTGGTGGCAAGCTTGATCTGAGTAATCAGCAAAAAACACAGTTGCAGCAACTTGGCGCTGATTCACGGCCACTGCTGAGTCAGGGCAGGTCAATGATGAAAGAGCTACGTCAGGAAATGATGAGCTTTGACACTCTGGGCGCAGACTACCAGACTCGCATGATTCAGCTGGCAGATGAGCAGGCGGAAAAAACACGCCAGCTGGTGCTACAGGCGGCGGATATTAAATTGCGGGTGGCTGAAATCCTGAATGACGAACAATTGGTCAAGTTGCAGGAACTCAGCACTCAGTTTGAAGGTCGGCACCATGGTAAACATCGCAGATGGGGTAAGGGTCGCCATGATGGTGACACAGAATCACTCTCTGCAGAGTGAAGCTAAGAAATCAATCTGCGCCGCCTGCGAAAGGCGGTGCTGTTTTACAAATCGCTAAAATTAAAAAAAACAGTCCACCGGGGTAAAAGACTTAGAACGACAGGCGTTAGGCCAGGCACATGATTTTGTAAATCATTACAGTGAAGAATCCTGCAATGCTCCAAACGATTCGAAAGAAAATCGGGCTAGTGTTGCCAACAATGGAATAAGAATCAGAATAGGCAGCTATAATACATCGCAGAGAAAAGAGCTTAAGAAATTCAGTAGCTGAGGGCTTTCAATGGATCTCACTCTTGTTCCATTCGGATACAAAGTTTCAGAAGATCGGTTGGTTGACGTACAGCAGGTACCATCCGGCAAGCGATGTGGCTGCATATGTCCATCGTGTAAAGCGCCTTTAGTCGCCCGCAAGGGAAACAAAAACGTTTGGCACTTTGCACATGACAGCAAGGGTGAATTACAAAATAAACTGGAAAAGTGTCACTTCTCTTTTTATGTTTCTGTCCGAATGATGGCTCGCCAACTGATCGGAAATCAGCTGTCAGTTGATTTACCAAAGCTTGAGGTATCGCTATCTGAAAACCTGCCATTCCCTGTCGGTTGTTTGGATGCTACTGAAGTGGTTACAGAGGCTCGCACTGTTATTTTGGAAGATGTTTGCGTCGATACCAGGGTCGGGGAGCATCGTGTAGATTTGTCCGGTTTTATCAGTGGTTATTGTCTTGCTTTTGTTTTTACCCATCCGGGTCGTGACGAATTCAGGCATATTGAAAATCTGGATGAGGAGAAGACGGGGGTCGTCGCTATTTCTCTTACCGGATTACGATCCCGATTTCACGGACTCAATGTTTCAAACGTATCGTACAGCGATATTCTTGCGGAATTTATCACCAGAGATATTTATTCGAAAAAATGGCTGTTTCATCCCAGATTACGTAGTGCGGAGAAGCAAGCAAAGGTGACACTTGATGGTAAGGTGGCTAAAGCTAAAGCATTACTTAAGTCCCCTGCGAAGTTACCGTCGTGGGTAAGGCCGCAAAGGAAGGCCAGGCAGCCTAAACCGTTAACACCGCAGAAACCGGCAGCACCAGAGAACCTATGCGATTTGACTGCCGTCTCTGCCGATTAAGCTGGACCGCTGGAAGCTTAAGTAATCCGAGTTGCAAGAATTGTGGAGCATCGCCACTGCTGGTGGCGAGAGCTAAAATACTCGACGATTGTAAGTAGGGGCTCGGGTTTAATTTTTACGTCTTTGGCAAGACTGCATTATTCATATTGCGGACAGCCGATTGAGCTTTTTGGTCTCTATCTGTAGTGTTTGCAGTGAATTAATGGTTAATCCTGAAATGACAGCCTGTCTATACGACACCAGATCCGGTAGCACGTAACAATCAGGTGTTAAAAAAGTCCTTCACTTGATCTCTTAAAATATTTTTCTGCACTTTACCCATGGTATTGCGTGGTAGTGAATCAACAATATGATAAGCCTTTGGTTGTTTGAATTTGGCTACCGCACCAGCCATCGCTGAAGCAATTTGATCGGTATCCAGGGTTTTGTCGGGCAGGGGTACCAGTACCGCGACTACGCCTTCGCCAAAATCTGCGTGGGGGGCTGCCACTACTGCGGATTCCTGTACATTTGGCTGCTCATCCAGCAGTAGTTCTATTTCTTTGGGGTAGATGTTGAACCCACCAGAGATGATGAGATCTTTGTCACGCCCGACAATGTGGACGTAACCATCGGAATCTATTTTTGCTAAGTCGCCCGTAATAAAATAACCATCCACACGCAGTTCTTCGGCGGTTTTCTCGGGCATTCGCCAGTATCCTGAAAATACATTGGGGCCTCTTACTTCGAGTACGCCTATTTCATCCGGTTGCAGTTGTTGACCATTTTCGGGATCACAGATTTTGATTTCAATACCGGGCAAGGGAAATCCGACGGTGCCTGCTTTTCGCACTCCAGTGTAGGGGTTGGAGGTATTCATATTGGTTTCTGTCATGCCGTATCTTTCGAGAATTCGCATTCCGGTGCGTTGTTCGAAAGACTCATGTGTTTCTGCAAGCAGTGGCGCGCTGCCTGATATAAATAAACGCATGTGACTGACCAGATCCTTGTTTAAACGATCGTCAGCAAGCAAGCGTGTATAAAAAGTGGGTACACCCATCATGCTGGTCGCATTGGGAAGGTGATCTATAACCTCGTCTATTTTAAAGCTCGGCAGAAAAATCATTGAAGCGCCACTTAGCAAGATAGTATTTGATGCGACGAACAGGCCGTGGGTATGATAAATCGGCAGCGCATGAAGCAATACATCGCTGCTGGTGAATTGCCAGTATTCCTGTAGCGTTTCTGCATTAGACAGCAAGTTGCGATGTGTCAGCATGGCACCCTTGGACCTGCCGGTTGTGCCTGAGGTATAGAGAATAGCGGCAATGTCGTCAGCGCTGCGATTAATCGTTGAAAATTCACTTGATTGCCGGGCTGCCAGATCTGTCAGCGAGCCACTGCCGTCAGCATTCAGTGTGACCAGCTGGCAGTTGGATTTATCTGCCAGCGGTTGCAGTTCGTCTGCGGCATCCGCGTCAACTATTAAAATTGCTGGTTCTGCATCATCGACGAAATAGTCAATCTCTCGGGCTGTGTATGCAGTGTTCAATGGCAGAAAAATACACCCGCTGCGCACGCATGCGGCATATAGCGCGAGCGCCTGAATGGATTTGTTGACTTGTACAGCGACGCGATCTCCGGGTTGAGCTCCAATGACGGTCAACGCGTTAGCAAAATTGCCGGTGAGCGAAATAAACTCACTATAAGAGAGGGCAGGTTGTTGTGGTTGTCGCAGAAATTCGGCGGAGTTGTTTTCATGCGGAGCAAACAGAGCGTCGAATAGCACATTTGCCATAGTGATGAGGTCCGGAGAGAGGGGGCGCAATTATAACTAATTCTGTAGCACAATTGTGGTGCTGTTAAACCGTGTCGATCCGATGGCAGGACGGTTTTTTGCCGCCATTTTTCGAGTTGATTCAGGGCAATCGTGAGGTGCCGCCCAATTTTGCTTTATCTGAGTTAGTGAGCTACTTCACAGTTATGGAACGGCGTTTTTCCCGGCCCAAAAGCTACCCGCCGTGTGGAGCCAGTTTCTATGCTTCCGTTCACCTGGTTCAATGCGCGAAAATTCTCCGACTGTGCGCAGTATTTCTATTTTTTCCTTCTTTTGGAACAAAGAATTGCGTGATTTAGTTGATCTTTTACTTAAGCCGAACCGTGTCCTCGACGTTACAGAGGAATGAGTCAGAAAAATCTGTGCGCAGATGGCTTCCCAGCGGGTTCTAATTACCCGGCTCCCGTCAAACCTAAATCGTTTCGGGTCGGCCTCAAAGCTGCTTAATAGATCTTTATGAGACTTAGCCCATCGATTAACCAACACGTAGACGACTAACATGCATGCAAGACTAACCGGCAGTGAACGACAAAAGATTGAGAAAGACATCAGCTCTTTGGTGTCTAACCTGAGTGAAGCGGTAAATTGCGGTGACCAGCGCATTATTCAACTTGAAAAACAGCTCGAACAAATGAATAAGGAGCTTGCTGAAGCAAGCGGTGCGGCGGCTTCTGCTGCGCAACAAGTCAAGGAATTGCAGGACCAGGTGGTGGCCCAGAAAGACGAACTCGGTGCACGCAACGCTGATATTTCTGTACTGAAGCTAGAAATCAAATCGCTCACGAAAGATGGCGAAGCGCTACAGCGTCAGTTGTCAGCCAATGGTGCCGAGAATCAGAGCTTGCGCGATAAACTGGAAGCGATGACTCGAGAGAAAGACAAGGCAAGTAGCGATGGTGCTGAATTTGAGCGTGAAATTGCATCACTCATCAATTCAATCAATGATTACGAATCTGCGGACGCTGAATTGCGCGCCCGTGTTGCTGAGCTTGAGCAACTGCTGATCGTTGAGCGTCGCAAGTCAGGTCAGGACTTGATGGCGAGAATTCTGGAGCTGGAGGCCATGTTGAACGCAGAACGTCAGCGTGTTCAGGATATTCCGGAACTGTCAGAAATCACCAAGATCGATACCAAGGTTAGAGCCGCAAACAGTAAATCGGTCAATCAGACAAAGCAGACACTTGCTAAAAAAATGGGTAAATAGTAGTCCGGCACTTTGCCAGGTTTAGTCATGTAGTCAGCCTGCGAATTATTCGCAGGCTGAGTTTTTATCACGCCATTTTTACCTTGTTAAGATGAGCGTCTGCGCGGCAGCACCTCTGCTACTGCGAACGCGCCCTGACGGCGCTTTTTTATCGATCATTTTCTTTACGTATAAATAAGCCTCGCCGGCTCGCTATGGCAGAAAAAAGACTTCGTTCACAATAGGACTGATGCAGAAGCGCTTTCCTGTAGCGATATTGGTTAGGTATTCGTCGTCCCCAGACGCGAGCTCCATTGTCTGATTTTTCGATTGACGTCAAGGCGTTTGATCCGAAGGTCATCGCGTTTGTTTGACAGGTTTTTAATGCGACGATCTAAAAGTCTTATAGCTTGCTCGTCAGTCGTTCGCGGGTTGCGGCGAACATTGCGTAATGCATGGTCAACATCCCGGAAGTTGCGGTTGAGTCTTTGTTGGGCAAGCAATAAGCCGCGGATGTATTGCTCAAGAAATTCCGGCTCTTTATCCGCAGGGCAGATGCCGCGGTAGTCTTTATTGCGATTACCCTGTACCGTGCCATTTTCAGCAGTGCAGTATTGTTCCAGGCCTGATTGGTAGCCAGCGATATATAGCGATTTGTTTGCGGCGACACCGTGTTTGGCGCAGGCTTTAGTGTGGGATATCAGTCGACTGTCGGTTCTGCCTTTGCTCGCATCCTTGAAACCGGAACTATGCCAATCGCCCTCAAGGCATTCTTGCTCGTTCATGGTGGCGCATCCGGACAACGCCAGCAGAGTCAACAGGACGAAGGTGCTCAATCGAATGATGGCACTGCTGGTGACGGATTGAGTATTCATGGCTTGATCCGGTAGGTTTTTTCATGTCAGTTAAAATGGTGGTTGTATATTGGTGGTACACCTGGTTTACAGCAACTAAATAATACCCTTTTGCTGTCAGTTCCCTGAATCGGGTTGCTGATGAACGGCAATTTGATTGGCATTCCGGCATGGTCTGTATCATTGTTGAAACATAATGTTGACAAAAAATACTCGATTTTATTATCCACAAAACCTGTGGATAACTTAGTGGATAAAGTTGGGAATAACCCCCTGGAACGGCAGCGAATCAACGGTTTATGTCAAAATGATTACTTTTTAAGCATTAGTATTAAGTTGTTATTAATCAATAACATAGATTTAAGTGCTGTCTTTGCTTACAGTAAGATACGTTAATGTGGCGACTTTTTGACTGATTTTTGCCGGGCTGTGTATAACCCGCCGGGAAGATAGACTTTCAAGTATCTCGTCAAGTGTTTTATTGGATGAATTTCGGTTTTTATTTACAGTCCTGTACTTGTATAAAAATAAATTATGAGTTAATGAAAGTCTCTTGAGTTAGTAGCCAGGTCGCCCAGCATCCAGGTGTTGTCTTCAAGGGATCTGGCAATCAAATGTACGACTTCTCCCTCGCGCTGGGTTATGCCTGATACGACAACCAATCGTGCACCCAGTACTGCCTTGCGATAGCGCTCAGTGACATTTTGCCAGATCACACTGTTTGCCAGTCCTGTTTCATCTTCGGTGGTCATGAAGATCACGCCTTTGGCGCTGCCGGGGCGTTGTCGAACCTTAACCAGACCGGCGATTTTCGCAAATTGTCCGTCTTTCCTGGTATCGAGCCATTGTTGTGTTGTCAGAATGCGTCGTTTGCTCAGTCGATCCCTTAGTAGTGCCATAGGGTGGCGACCCAGCGTAAAGCCGATGCTTTGGTAATCGGCGATTATATCTTCGCCTTCGGTAATCAGCGGGAGTTGCTGCGGGGTATCAGCAGCCGAGGCGTTGCCTAACATGCCGGGGAGTTGTTCTACACCCAGTAAATCCCAGTGCGCGCGATGCCGGTTGCCGCTTATTGACTCAAGTGCGCCGGCAGCTGCAAGTGCTTGTTGGTCACGGGCATTGATGCGTGTGCGCCGAACCAGTTGTTCGATACTTTCAAACGGGCCGTGTTGATCGCGTTCGTGCAGTAGTTTCTCTGTGCCGTGGCGAGACAGATTTTTAATCAGGCGAAACCCCAGGCGCACTGCGAGGTCCCTGCCACTGCTTTTGTCGCTCTGATTGTTTTCTGTCGGGCGTTGGCCTTCGAGAATGTGATTATCAGAGGGGGCTTGTAGAAAATGATCCCTGCGGCTTTTATTGATGTCGATCTCACATACTTCAACGCCGTGGCGTCTGGCGTCTGCCACCAGGTCTGAAGGGGCATAAAAGCCCATTGGCAGGCTGTTCATGATGGCGCAGCAGAATGCCGCCGGCTCATGGCACTTTAGCCAGGCCGATACATAGACCAGCAACGCAAAGCTTGCAGCATGAGACTCCGGGAAGCCGTATTCGCCGAAGCCGCGTATCTGGCGAAATACGGCATCGGCAAAGGATTCGTCATAGCCATTGTTATCCATACCTTCCATGAGCCGCTGCCGAAAGCGCTCAACGGTACCGACTCTGCGCCACGCTGCCATAGAGCGCCGCAATTCATCGGCCTCGCCGGGGCTGAAGCCGGCGGCGACCATGGCCAGTTCCATCACTTGTTCCTGAAACACGGGCACACCGAGAGTTCTTTCTAATACTCTCTTAAGTGCGTCATTCGGGTAGGTGACCGGCTCGGTGCCCTGGCGTCTTTTTAAATAGGGATTGACCATGCCGCCCTGTATAGGACCAGGTCTGACAATCGCGACTTCAATCACCAGATCATAGAAGTTTTCCGGGCGCAGGCGTGGCAACATCGACATTTGTGCGCGCGACTCAATCTGAAACACGCCAACGGTATCGGCCCTTTGAATCATCCGGTACGTGGCCGTGTCTTCAGCGGGCACACTGGCCATCGAGTAATTCGCACCGCGATGTTTTGATAGCAGCGCAAAGCATTTGCGGATGGCTGTCAGCATGCCCAGTGCCAGCACATCAACCTTAAGTAAGCCCAGGTCTTCCAGGTCGTCTTTATCCCACTGAATCACGGTACGGTCTGGCATCGAAGCATTTTCGACAGGTACCAGTGAAGACAGTGGGTGATGTGAAATAACAAAACCGCCGACATGTTGCGACAAATGGCGTGGAAAGCCGAGTATCTGGTCCAGCAGCCAGGCAAACCGTTTCATGAGCGGGCTGTCTTCTGCAAAGCCCATTTCATTGAGTCGATCAGGGATTACATCAGTGCCGTCCCACCAGGCCATTGACTTGGCCAGAGTGTCGATCTGGTCTTCCTGCAGGCCCAGTACTTTGCCTACGTCGCGAATTGCACTGCGACGCCGGTAGCTGATCACGGTGGCGGCCAGGGCAGTGCGGTGGCGACCGTACTTACTATAGATATACTGAATGACTTCCTCGCGGCGTTCGTGTTCGAAGTCGACATCGATATCCGGAGGTTCATTGCGCTCCCGTGAGATAAAGCGTTCAAACAGCATGCTCATGCGCATGGGATCGACTTCGGTGATTAACAGGCAGAAGCACACTGCGGAGTTGGCAGCTGAGCCACGGCCCTGACACAAAATGCCGTTTTCGCGCGCGAAACGTACGATATCGTGAACGGTTAAAAAATAGTGCTCATAGTTAAGCTCTTCGATTAACAGCAGTTCTTTTTCAATCTGTTGGTTCACTTCTTCGCTGGCGCCATCAGGCCAGCGTGTGGCTGCGCCCTGGCGGGTAAGCTTGCGCAAGTAATTAATAGGGGTGCTGTCAGCAGGAACTAGTTCGTGCGGGTATTCGTAGTTCAGCTCATCGAGATTGAATTTGCAGAGCGATGCGATGTGTTGTGTCTCTGTGAGAGTTTTGGGAGGGTAGAGTGCTGCCAGTGCTTGCGGGTGGCGAAGGTGTCGCTCGCCATTGGCGTAAAGCCTGCGCCCGGCGCTTTGCAATGTGCAGTTTTCGCGAATGCAGGTGACGACATCCTGTAAGGCACGGCGCATTCTGCTATGCATATGAACATCGCCGCAGGCAACCACTGGCAATTGGTATTGTTCTGCCAGCGCGTACACGTGTCGGGTGTGGGCCTGATCGGTTCTTTCGTGCAGCAGTGTCAGGGCCAGCCAGGCGTGACTGAAAGTCTGGCTAAACCAGAGTAGTATTTTGTGACTCGATTCTGCCGAGGCAAGTGTGGCGGGTACCAGTATGGCAATGCAGTGTTCTATCTGATCAATGCGCCCTGGCTCCAGCAGGTATTCGCCTTTGGGGGCACTGCGGCGTGCGTCGGTAATCAGGCTGCAAAGGCTGGTGTAACCCTGGTGGTTGCGGGCTAGCAGCAATAGTTTAAAGTGGTTATCCAGCTTGAGCTCTGTACCGATAATCAGTTTTATACCCGATTTTTTGGCTTGTGTATGGGCCCGAACAATACCGGCCATCGAGCATTCATCCGTAATGGCCAGGGCCTCATAGCCGAGCTGACTGGCGGCTTCTACCAATTCTTCGGGGCGTGAGGCACCACGCAGGAAGGTGAAATTGGAGATGCAGTGGAGTTCTGCGTAGGGGGTGGTCATAGCGCTTTACGGGCGTTGTATTTAAACTGTATGTATAAACAGTATATTGCCCGTTGAGCGTGAGTCAATCAGAAAAGAGTACTGGTAATAATTCTGTCTGGCGAGCAACCACCCGGCGTGTTTCAGGTCGAAGCGTTTTTTCGGGGGGAAGAATAAAGCAGGTGCTTAGTGACAAATTGCCTAAAACCCGGAGTGATGTTCAACTACGTGGTTTGCCTGGTCAGGCTGAACAGCGGAGCAGAGGGGGTTAGTCGTCGAAGTAATCGGTGTTTTCTTTTCGTATGGTGTCGATGGTGGCGTCAAGCCGTGACAAATGCAGCATGCCGGCTTTTACGGCTCCTTCCTCGTTATTGTCTGACACCATTTGAGCAATCTGTCTGTGATCTTCAAGCAGCTGATCCAGGCGTTCATTGCCCGTCATCGCTAATACACAAAGGCGATCTACCTTTGCTTTTTCCTTTTGTATGACATCGAATGCAAAATCGACTTTTCCAATGGTGCAAAGGGCTTTATGGAAATTATAGTCCAGGGCCCGGAATTCATCGTAGTTTTTAGTGTTTACGGCTTCCAGTTGCTCTGTCAGCCGGGCCTCCAGGATGTCGGATCCTGTTTGATCGCATATACGTGCAGCGCGGCGTAAAACTTCAGCTTCAACTGAGGCGCGCACGAATCTTACTGTGGTAATGGTGGCGGAGGAGAATCGTTTTACTTCTGTGGCTTTCTGAGGCTGGATCAGCAAGAGGTCGAGGTTTTCAAGCCTGCTGAACGCATCGCGTACCGGCTGGCGCGAAATATTAAATTGTCCTGCAATTTCTGCCTCGGAGATTTTAGTGCCGGGCAGTAGCCGCATTGACACTATTTCTTCATACAGGTGATCGAATACCGACTCTACACTGGTGCGTCGTCCGGTACTTTTCAGATTGTGCGCCATAGTTCGGTTCTCCAATTTGTGCAGCATTGTCATGTGGGGCGCAGGTCGACGACCAGTTAATAATTATTTAACAGTCGCAGAACAGGTTCCGTTGACAGAATTGGCAACACAGACTAATTGAGGTCGAACAAATCCAGCACTTCATCTTGTGGCTGGTATTGCCAATTATTGGATTATGCTCATTCTGACCCTGGTTTCCAGCCGAAACTGTAGTCATGTGTTGTTGTACTGCCAGCAAGTTTTCCAGTGGGTCCGCTGGGTTTGCACACATAGAAATACTAGTATACCATCTTTCCAATCCGGGCTAAACCAGTGATGTCTGCTACCTGAGGCAATATGCCAGTGCATTGAGTTGAGTGCATTGAGTCGTTAATGTGCGTGCTTCAGGGCGCCCGTGATTCAGCACTTCAATTCGGAGACGGTATGTCCGGTGTCAAGCTCGAAAACATCATCAAGTGCTACGGAAAGCTTGAGGTAGTACATGGCGTCGATCTTGAAATCGCTGAGAAGGAGTTTGTTGTACTGGTAGGTCCGTCCGGTTGCGGTAAGTCAACAACCCTTCGGATGATTGCGGGCCTCGAGGAAATAACAGCGGGTACAATAAGTATAGATGGCCGTATCGTCAACAGAGTTGCACCTAAAGATCGCGATGTTGCGATGGTGTTTCAAAATTACGCGCTCTACCCACATTTAAAGGTTTTTGAAAACATCGCTTTCGGCCTGCGTATTCGCAAAGAGTCAAAAGAGCACATCGCGAAAACCGTAGCAGAAGTCAGTGAAATTCTCGGATTGACGCCGTATCTTGATCGCCGACCCGCCGAGTTATCCGGTGGGCAACGCCAACGAGTCGCTATGGGGCGCGCAATAGTAAGACACCCAAAGGTCTTTCTCTTTGATGAGCCTCTATCGAATCTGGATGCAAAGCTGCGGACTCAAATGAGGGCCGAGATCAAGCGATTACATAAGCGACTGGGGGCGACGTCAATTTATGTGACGCATGATCAGGTTGAAGCAATGACTTTGGCCGATCGTATTGTTGTCATGAATGACGGTTACATAGAGCAGATCGGTTCCCCAATGGAATTGTTCGTGAACCCGGCTAATACTTTTGTGGCTAGTTTTATAGGCTCGCCTCCAATGAATCAAATGCCGGGACAGATCAAAATTTCATCTGACGGAATAAGCGCCACGATAGGTGATGTTAATATCGCCTTGCCTGAAAATACCAGGGCCACGCATGGTCAGTCGGTTGTGGTTGGTGTTCGCCCGGAGCATTTGACACTGAGTGCAGGTAATGGTGCCTCCGCGATTCCTATTGCACTGAATTTGGTTGAACCTCTTGGATCTGAAGCTTTGTTACACGCAAGCTTTGGCGAGCATCAGATAATTATAAAGGCTGAAACACATGGTGATATCGATCATCTTTCGGGTGTGACAGAAATCCATGCTCCAACGAATCTGGTTAGTGTGTTCGATAAAGAGTCCGGGGAAGTTCTAACAGGAAAACACAGTAAGTGAATTCCAGTTCGAACAAGCCAGCCCGGAACAAGCAGGCAGTTTCTGCAAGACCAAAGCGGTCACTAAAACACAAACTGATATGGCTCGGCGATCACTTTAAAAATGAGTGGCAGTTATACCTGATGCTGGCACCGACTATCATCTGGTTTCTGGTTTTTCTCTACAAACCGATGTACGGCCTGCAGATAGCCTTTAAGGACTATTCGATCTTCCGCGGTGTGGCAGCCAGTCCCTGGGTCGGGCTGGAACATTTCCAGGCACTGTTTTCCAATGATCAGTTTATTCGGGCATTTTGGAACACCATAAAAATCAGCGCGCTCAATTTATTGTTTGGATTTCCGGCACCGATCATACTGGCGCTAATGTTCAATGAAATTCTGCACGCCACTTACAAGCGCACGGCGCAAACAATTGTTTACCTGCCGCACTTTATTTCGTCGGTCATTATCGCTGGTATTGTTATCACCGCTTTTTCACCTTCGGTGGGCATTGTTAATACCGTGCTTGGCTGGTTCGGTATTGACTCCATATACTTTCTAACCAAGCCGGAATGGTTTCGCCCGATCTTTGTCGGCACCGGTATCTGGCAGGAAGCCGGCTTCGGATCTATTGTATTCCTCGCAGCAATTGCAGGCGTGAGTCCGTCACTCTACGAGAGTGCAGTGGTAGATGGTGCCAGCCGCTGGCAAATGATGTGGAAGATAACACTGCCTTCTATTCTGCCAACGATTATCATTATGTTAATCATCCGCATCGGCAACATAATGGAAGTGTCGTTTGAGTTAATTATTCTTCTGTATCAACCTGCCACATACTCCACTGCCGATGTGGTTAATACCTTTGTCTACCGTCAGGGGCTGCAAAGCGGTCAATACGACTTCGCGGCGGCCGCCGGCTTGTTTAACGCTGTTGTCGCTTTTGTTCTGGTGATGGTTGCGAACACTCTGGCGAGGCGTTATTCGCGGACATCGCTATGGTAACCGTTATGCTGCAGGCAAGCAAAAAATGAACTGGAATCTCTATTCCCGCGGAGATAAGTTTTTCGCAATCGCTGTGTCTGTGTTGATTGGCATGTTTACGGTTGCAACGCTTTATCCGTTTATTTATATCGCTGCGGTGTCATTCAGTTCCGGTTTCGCGGCGCAGGCGGGGAAAGTCGTTCTGACGCCTATCGATATGACAATCGAGGCGTACAAATATATTCTTGTGAACCCGGAGTTCTGGACCTCATACAGAAATACATTTATTTACACCATTGGCGGTACCTTGATGAGCTTGTTGTTCATCATCCCTGGCGCCTATGCGCTCTCGCGACCCCAACTACTGGGACGACGCTATTTTAATCTGTTTATCGCATTCACAATGTGGTTTAACGCCGGGCTTATTCCATTTTACCTAAACATGCGTGACCTCAACTTGCTGGACAGTATGTTCGGCATCATACTGGCGTTTGCTGTCAATGCTTTTAACATTATTCTGCTGCGTAATTTCTTTGAGGCGATACCTCAGAGTTTTGAAGAAGCAGCACGCATGGATGGGGCGAACGATTTTCAGGTATTGTGGAAAGTATTCATTCCGTTATCCAAACCCGCAATTGCAACGATTACGCTTTTTTGCATCGTTGCCCGCTGGAATGGTTTTTTTTGGGCCATGGTGTTATTGCAAAGTCAGGAAAAAATCCCGCTGCAGGTTTTCTTGCGCCATACCTTGTCAAATCTCAGTGATGATGACGAATTTGCGATAACCCAGCTTGAGGCCGCCTACAGCGCTGAAACCGTAACCGCCGCTATCATCGTATGTTCGATCATTCCGGTGTTACTGGTATACCCGTGGATTCAAAAGTACTTCGAGAAGGGGATTCTTCTCGGAGGTGTTAAAGAGTAATCAACCAACAGTAAAAATAGAGAGGAGCGTATGCGAAAACTATTACTGACAACGGCCGTAGCGGCCATTATTGCCGGGGTAGCAACAACCTCACCGGCCATTGCAGAGGGACAGCTGAAAATTGTTGAAGGCGATCCGCTGGAACTGACAATTCAGATGAATCACGCGCGTTATCCGGTCTATGAAGAGAGTTGGCCAGTAGAGCAAACAGCTCGCAAATGGACAAACATACATCTTAAAGATGTAACGGTTGGCGCAAACATGCGTACCGACGAAAACTCCGGTAAAACCGAAGCGTTAAATCTTATGCTCGCTTCCGGCACAATCCCGGACATCGTGGGGTCGAGTCGTATCAAAGATTTTGTTAATCAGTACGGCCCGGAAGGCGCGTTTCTGCCGTTGAACGATCTCATTGATGAACATGCGCCAAACCTGAAAAAATTCTTCGCTGAGAAGCCGGAAATTGCTGCTGCTATTTCAGCCGCAGATGGCAACATGTACTACATCCCCTACCTGCCTGACGGCAAGTACGGCAGAGCCTACTGGATTCGTACTGACTGGTTAAACAAGCTCGGGCTTGAGATGCCGGAAACCGTTGAAGACTACGAAAAAGTATTGCGCGCATTCAAAACACAGGATCCAAATGGTAACGGTGAGGCCGATGAAGTGCCATACTTTGCACGTCAGTGGCCAGAGCTTATTCGTCTGGTGACTTTATGGGATGGACGGTCTTCAGGTTCTGACACCTATCACGATTTCATGGTGGAAGACGGTAAGATTCAGCATCCTTATGCAGGTGAAGGTTACCGTGAAGGTATCAAGAACCTGGCGCGTTGGTATAAAGATGGTCTGATCGACGCGGAAATATTTACCCGCGGCAGCTCGGCTCGTGACTTCCTGTTAAGCGAAAACCTGGGTGGCTCAACGCATGACTGGTTTGCATCTACATCGGGATACAATCGCCTGTCTTCAGATATTGAAGGGTTTGAATTCAAAGCCATGGCACCGCCGGCATCGGTCAGTGGTAAAAAAATCGAAGAGCATCGTCGTATTCCGATTAAACCTGATGGCTGGGCGATTGGCGGAACGAACAAGCACCCGGTTGAAACGATCAAGTATTTTGATTTCTGGTTTACCGAGGAAGGACGCCGTCTGGCGAATTTCGGTGTAGAAGGCATGCACTACGACATGGTCGATGGCAAGGCGATCTTCAAACAGGAATTCCTCGACGCGGGACCCGTCAACCGTTCTTTGTATCAGGTTGGTTCGCAACTTCAGGGTCGCGGCTACTTCCAGGACTATGGGTATGAAATACAGTGGTCGAACGAATTCGCACTGGAAGGTATCAAGCTTTATGACGAAGGTGACTACCTTATTGATCAGTTCCTCGGTGTAGCTTTTAACGCTGATGAGCAAAAAGTCTATGATCGCTACTGGGGTTCAGTTCGTGATTACATGCTTGAGCGTCAGCAAGCCTGGGTACTTGGTAACGGGGATGTTGAAGCAGAGTGGGGCGACTACACAGCCCAGCTTGATAAGTTAGGCCTCGGCAAAGTAATCGATGTCATGAATTCAGCTTATAAACGCCAATACGGTAAGTAGTCGCTGCAGGTAATCTAACATTGCCTTACAAGGGGCAGCATGCGCTGCTCCTTGTTTTCCTTCCCTCTCTCCAAAGATTCAGTATCTATAATGTCAATTGGCGAACAATCCAACAGCGTATTAGCGATGCTTGATGAACCATCAGCTGGTCGCCTGACTATTCAGTATTCACCAGTCGCTGAAACGCTCATTACTGAAAATCCGCCACGGTTTACCTGGCTTCCCACCATAGAAGACGGGGCGCAATACATAGTTAGAATTGCAAACGATGTAAATTATCAGCCAGATTCAAGCTTCGTTTTCCATGGAATATCCCTGAATTTTTTCACGCCAGATGTAGTGCTGCCAGCGGGTAGCTACGTTTGGTCCTATGCGGTTTGGTCACCTGAAACCAAAGCGCCAGTCAGTAACTGGAGTAGTGATCGCCACTTTACTATTAGTCCCGGTTTGCCGGAAACACCATTACCTTCGCGCGAAGATCGATACACGAATTCGAATAAAGATCATCCTCGTCTATGGATGAATAAACAGAGGATTGACTCATTCAAACAACACCTGGCCAATGATCCTGCCCACTGTACGTGGGATGTTTTTTACCGTAAGTCTGTACGCCCATGGATGGACCGTGAGGTCATGAAAGAGCCTGCTGGATATCCGGACCACAAACGCGTCGCTAGTGTCTGGCGGCAAACTTATATTGATCTACAGGAACTCATGTACGCAATTCGACATCTGGCAGTTGGTGGTGTTATCACAAACAACGCTGAATTAATCGTCCGTGCAAAGGAATGGTTGCTGGAGGCATCTTCCTGGAATCCATCTGGCACAACATCTCGCAGCTATACGGACGAATGGGCATTCCGTGTCAATGGTGCCATCGCCTGGGGATATGACTGGCTTTACGATGAGCTCACACCAGAAGAGCGCGATCAAGTGAGAACCGCCCTGTTGTTACGCACTCGAGAGACAGCAGACCACATAATAAAACATGCGAATATTCAGCTATTTCCCTTTGACAGTCATGCGGTCAGGGCGGTTTCTGCGGTATTGGTGCCAGCGGCAATTGCCCTGCTTGATGATGAGCCGGAAGCAGAAGGATGGCTAAACTATGCCATTGAATTCCTAAGCACCGTTTATTCGCCATGGGGTGATGCAGAGGGTGGTTGGGCAGAAGGCCCTCACTACTGGATGACAGGGATGGCATACCTGATTGATGCGGTAAATCTTCTGAAAGGCTACACCGCGATCGATCTATATCAACGACCTTTTTTTCAACAAACAGGCGACTTCCCACTGTACACCAAAGCGCCTGACACGCGACGCGCTACTTTCGGTGATGACAGTACCATGGGTGATTTGCCGTCATTGAAGATTGGCTATAACTTGCGTCAGTTCGCCGGAGTGACGGGCAATGGGGCGTACCAATGGTACTACGACGAGATCAAACGCAACGATCCCGGTACCGAGATGGCTTTTTACAACTACGGGTGGTGGGATCTGAATTTCGATGAGTTAGCCTATCGCACAGACTTTCCTGTTGTAGAGGCCCGGCCACCAGCGTCCGACGATACACTACGATGGTTTAAAGGTGTCGGGTGGGTAGCGATACAAACCCATATGGAAGATCCAAAGAACCATATTCAGTTTGTGATGAAGTCTTCCAGGTTCGGATCTGTCAGTCACAGCCATGGAGATCAGAACGCGTTTTGTCTGGCGGGATATGGCGATGATCTGGCTATTCAGTCTGGCCACTATGTGGCGTTCAACAGCACTATGCACCAAAACTGGCGTCGTCAGACTTGCTCAAAAAACGCCATTATGATCGATGGCAAAGGACAATATGCAGGAAAAGACAAAGCGTTGGCAATGCGGTCATCGGGCAAAATTATCTCAGCGGTTCAGCATGATGATCATATCTTTATTCAGGGTGACGCCACTGCTGCTTACCAGTCACTCACGCCTGAAGTCACGAAGGTGCTACGCGATGTGTACTTCGTTAATAACAGCTACTTCGTTATCGTTGACGCGATTGATGCTGACACGCCGGTTTCCGTCGATTGGTTGATCCATGCCAACTCACCTATGAGTCTCAGTGATACTACCTTTCGTTATACCGGAGAAAAGGGAGGCTTCTATGGGCAGATTCTATGGTCGGAAGCAGGGGCCGCCGAACTATCACAAGTAACCGATTTCCCGGATGTGGATCCAGTGGATTACGAGGGATTACCTGTGAGTACTTGTCTCACTGCGCGCTACCCCAAGGCAATTCGACATCGAATTGCCACACTGATAGTGCCTTACCCGGTCTCCGCACCACGGCGTATTTTTAGTTTTCTGGATGATCAGGGTTATGACTGTGATTTGTATTTTACAGATTCGAATGATCAAAGCTTTAAAGTGGTAGTGCCAAAGACCTTTGATGTGGCTGGCGGAAAAAACCAGTAGCTTCGCATCGAATAGCAAAATTAATTTGATTTGAGGAACTAATAAATGAGTTTGAATAACCAGACCGCAATTGTAACCGGCGCAGGCCGTGATATTGGTCGAGCGTGTGCACTGCGCCTGGCAGCGGAAGGTGCAAATGTGGCGATTAGCTACCACTCAAGTAGTGAAGGGGCGGATAGCGCGGTCAGCGAAATTGCAAAAAATGGTGGCAACGCTATCGCTGTTCAGGCAGACCTCCACAATCAAGCTGATGTAGACGGTTTGGTCAAAAAAACAGTCGATACGTTTGGAGGCGTGGATATATTAGTCAACAATACCGGTGGACTGATCGCGCGTAAAACTATTGCTGAAATGTCTTTGGAGCATTGGAACGAAGTGATGTCCCTTAATACAACCAGCACGTTTCTGATGGTTAAAGCTTGTCTGCCACATATGAAAAAGGGCAGCATAGTTAATCTGGCATCGCAGGCTGGTCGTGACGGTGGTGGTCCCGGCGCGGTTGCCTATGCGAGTTCCAAAGGTGCGGTAATGACTATGACACGCGGTCTCGCCAAAGAATTAGGGCCAGATATCCGTGTGAACGCAATTTGTCCGGGAATGATCGATACCGATTTTCATAATGTTTTTACCAAGCCAGAAGTTCGAACCCACGTAGCAAATGCATCGCCTGTTAAGCGTGAGGGTGTGCCGGATGATGTGGCAAATCTGGTCTATTTTCTGGCCAGTGATCAGTCAGGATTTGTGACTGGTGCTAATTTCGATATCAATGGCGGTATGTTATACAGTTAAAGTGATGGTCTGTCTTGTCGTTTGTTAGGTATCGCCGGACTCGTCCGTTTCAATTCCTATAAAACCACCGGATTGTCGATTCCAGAAGTTTGCATACAAACCACTGGATTCCAGCAATTGTTCGTGTGAACCTTCTTCGACTATCTTGCCCTGATCCAGCACGACGATTCGATCCATGTGTGAGATAGTTGAAAGCCTGTGCGCTATCGCGATTACGGTTTTATTTTGCATGACATTCTCTAAAGCCAGTTGTATTTCTGCTTCCACTTCGCTGTCGAGTGCGCTGGTGGCTTCATCGAGAATAAGTATGGGTGCGCCTTTCAGGATGACGCGTGCAAGAGCGATGCGCTGGCGTTGCCCGCCAGAGAGTTTGATGCCTCGTTCTCCGACGTGGGCATCATAACCAACGCGGCCTTTTGCATCCTTCAGTTGCAGGATGAACTCGTGCGCCCGAGCTTCACGGGCTGCAGCTTCTATTTCGTTTCGCGAGATATCAGAGCGGCCCAGTGCAATGTTCTCCCGCACAGATCGATTTAGTAAGGCTGCTTGTTGGCTCACCATTCCGATCGATTGACGCAGGCTGTCCTGATTAACTTCACGAATGTCTTGTCCGTCAATGCAAATGCTGCCTTGCTCCGCTTCGTGAAAACGCAGAACCAGATTGACCAGTGTGGACTTCCCGGCACCGGATCTGCCAACCACGCCAACCTTTTCACCTGAATTTACGGTTAGTGAGATACTGTCCAGGCCGCCCTGATTCATGCCATAGTGATGGCGGACATCCTTGACAACTATCGCCCCGCCGCTGACGTTCAATGCCGGGGCGTTCTCTGTGATCGGAATAGCCAGCGGTTGGGCGATGGTCTTGAGCGCTTCACGCAAGCTGCCAACACGCAGGAATATCCACCTGACGGATTCTAATACCCACTCGGCCATTGTTGTAATTCGCAGGCTCAGTGCAACAGCTGCGCTAATAACACCGATAGAGGCCGCATCAATAGACCACAACCACAGGCCATAGCCTACAAACCCTGCCATCATTATTCCTTCAAGCGTGGTGAGGATAGTTTGCATCAGCACGCCTATCTGGCGCGTCACCATAAGCGCCTGACGAGTATTCTCCAGTGCGGATTTGTGATCATTAACCATTTGCGAACGATCAGAGAATAGCTTTAAGGTATCAATGTTGGAAAATCCGTCAACGACCACACCGGTGAGCGCCGATTTCGCGCTCTGGAAGTTTTGCTGTGCCTTGACCATCCTTGGTATGAAAAGCACCAATACGCCGATGTAGAGCACCAGCCATGCAAAAAGTGGCAATGCAAGTCTGGGGTCAGTGTCGGACATCAAAGCGACAATGCCGATCATGTACACCAATCCGAATGCCATTGTATTCAGGCATCGATAGATGACATCGGCTACATGGTTACCGATATCTACAAGGCGGACAGCGGTGCGCCCGGTGAGATCTTCCTGAAACCACCCGACAGACTGATCGGCCAGATGATCGTGTGCACGCCACCGTACCAGTGTCGCGATATTGCAATTCAGTCCGATATCATTGAGGGCGTGGCGTAGCAATTGTGACAACGGTCTGAAGAATAGCAGTATCACCGCTGCCATCAGAAGCTCAAACCCGTGCATTTGCCAGATGTTTTCACGCGGTGTGACCGCCAGTGTATCGATTAGTGTTCCGGCGTAGCTGATCAGCCAAACTTCGATGCCAGCCGCCAGTACGGTAACCACCAGGCTTAAAAGCAAAATATTCTTAAGAGGTGGTAAATGTGATTTAAGATAAGGCCACACGTCTGCTAACGGGGCTTTGTAATTAGACGAATACGGTTGTACCGTTTGCAGCACTGCCATGGTGAAGCGATTGTAGAGTTCTGTCATTGCGGTTGCTAGAGTCCTGTAATACTTGCACGCTTGTGTCAAGGCGGGTTAGCAGGCCAGGGATTTCCTGCACAATCAGGTAATAGTAATGGGCAGGCTGGTGGCGCTAAGATGCCTGCAATGCGATAAATTTATGCGTGTTCCATCAGCGCCAAATTAACCGCTGCTTCAGCGTGTATAGCGGTGGTATCAAAGAGTGGGATTTTTGTATGTTCCTGTTTAACCAGTAGCGTGATTTCAGTACAGCCTTCAATAATGGCTTCACATCCCTGATCGGCCATTTTTTGCATAATGGCTAAGTATTTTTTGCGAGATATATCGCTGATATTACCAAGACAAAGCTCATCGTAGATTACCTGATGAATGATATCGCGATCCGGTTTATCCGGTACTATCACTCTCAGGCCGTGTTTTTCAGATAGTCGACCTTTATAGAACTCCTGTTCCATAGTGAATCCTGTGCCAAGCAAGCCTACTGTTTTTATATTTTGCGACACTATTTTTTGTGCGGTTGCATCGGCAAGGTGCAGGAGTGGTATATTTACTCCTGCTTGTATCTGTGGCGCGACAATATGCATGGTGTTAGTGCATATCAGCAAAAAGTCAGCGCCAGCGGCTTCAATCTGTTTTGCTGCCTGTGTAAGAATATCACCGGCTTGTTGCCATTCTCCCTTATGCTGCAGCGTTTCTATTTCCTGGAAATCAACACTCACCATGGCGATTTTTGCGGAATGCAATTTTCCCAGCTGCTGTTTAACCCGGTTATTTATCCACTCGTAGTATAGAGCAGTACTTTCCCAACTCATACCGCCGAGTAAGCCGATTGTCTTCATCTCTCGAGTGTCTCTACGCTGCAGTTGCTGTGGCTGATTCGTGGTTGTTATAGTGATGTTTAATATTTTTCAGTTCTGCATCGTAATTGACGACACTTTGTTCTTTGACGTGACCAAACCCTCTGATGCTATCCGGCAGTGCCGCCAGTTGTTTTGCGAATTGATAATTATCAAGTGATAGTGTGTCTGTGAGGTTGTCAATCATAGCCGTGTATTCTCGCAGGAGTCTGCGTTCCATTTTACGCTCAGCGGTATAACCGAATGGGTCAAATGGTGTGCCCCTTAATTTTTTCAGCTTCGCCAAAGTAGTAAACACTTTTATTATCCAGGGACCAAACTCACGTTTTTTAGCAAATCCGGTGATTGGATCTTTTCTGGACAGGAGCGGCGGGGCCAGATGGTAACGTAGTGTGTAGTCACCATCGAAATTGATTTTCACCGCTTGTTGGAAAGACTCGCTGCTGTGGAGGCGGGCTACTTCATATTCATCCTTATAGGCCATTAGTTTGTATAAGTTTTGCGCCACACTGGTGGACAGCGGCTGACTGTTGCTGCTAATACGCTGCTCCGCCTTTTGAATTTGTTTTACCAGTCTGATGTACTTGTTTGCGTAGCGGCGACTCTGATACTCAACCAGCAGAGACGCCCGATGCTCAATGGTTTCGTCCAGTGACATTCGGTTTGAGAAATTCAATTTTTGAGTGAATTTCTCAGGTGTGTTGATCACCAGAGCCGGAACTGCCTGAGCTTCGATGGCCGACTGGTTGTGTGCAGCTTGTCTGCCCAGTGTAAAGGCCTGTAAGTTCATCGGAACCGCCTGGCCATTGAGTTCAATCGCTTTTTCTATGGCTTGACGACTGATTGGGATACAACCCTTTTGCCAGGCATAGCCAAGCATGAACAGGTTTGCACCGATGGTGTTGCCCAGTAGTTGTTCGGCAAGGCGGGTGGCATTAACAAAGTGACAAAGGTCGCTGCCAGTGCCGTCGCTTATTGCCGATTGCAATTGTTGTTGAGGGAAGGTGGTGCTTCGGTCTCTGGCAAAGTCTCCGGACATCATTGCATGGGTATTGATGATGGCCGTGGTTTCTCCGGGTTGTATTTTGTCCAGTGTAGTATTAGCGGCTGCTGTCACGATATCGCAGCCAAGTATTAATTTTGCGCCCCCGGCGGCAATATGAGTAGTGGCGATGTCTTCCGGGGTGTTGGCAATAACAATATGGCTGGTTACTGATCCGCCTTTTTGTGCAAGGCCCATCATATCAAGGATAGAGCAGCCGAGATTGCCGATGTGTGCGGCCATGCCAACGATAGCACCTACTGTGACTACGCCTGTGCCGCCCACACCCGTCAGGACGATGCCAAAGTTCTCATCTAGCATTGGCAGCGTTGGTTCAGGTAAATCGATATCGATGTGTTTCGTTTTTGTTGTTATCTGTTTTTTCGAGTCAGGTTTACGAACATCGCCCCCGTGAACGCTGACAAAGCTGGGGCAAAACCCGTTAACGCAGGAATAATCTTTATTACAGGCTGATTGGTCAATACGACGCTTGCGACCCAGTGCTGTTTCTTGTGGCAGAACGGCTACACAATTTGAGGCAAGGCCGCAGTCACCGCAACCTTCGCAGATGTCTGTGTTAATAAAAAGGCGTTTTGGCGGGTCAGGGAACTCTCCGCGTTTTCGTCGACGGCGTTTTTCTGCGGCACAGGTTTGATCATAGATGATGACGCTGGTGCCTTTGATTTCCCTGAATTCGCGCTGTAACTGATCATAATCATCGCGATGGTGCGTTGTTACACCTGGTGCCCATTCAGTAGTTGATGGATACTTCTCAGGCTCGTCAGTGACTACCGCTATTCGTTTTGCGCCTTCCGCGTATGCGCTGAGAGAGATAGCCATTGGTGTCAGAGGCCCATCCATTGGCTGTCCGCCTGTCATTGCAACGGCATCGTTGAAGAGAATTTTATAAGTCACGTTCACGCCACTGGCAATACTCGCACGCAGTGCCAGTATTCCGGAATGGTAGTAAGTACCGTCGCCAATATTCTGGAACATGTGGCTGGTGTTACTGAATGGTGCCTCACCAATCCAGCTTGCCCCTTCGCCACCCATTTGCGTATAACCGCTGGTGTTTCGGTCCATCCACTGCACCATAAAATGGCAACCGATTCCCGAGCGCGCCTGACTGCCGTCGGGAAGCCGCGTGCCAGTATTGTGTGGACAACCCGCGCAGAAGTAGGGAAGGCGAGTCATTGCAGGTGCGTCGCGCTGGCTGTTTCGCTGGATGATGGCTGTTAAGGTAGCGAGTCGATCGGAGACACCATTGTGTGCCGTTTTTTCAAGAATGCGGGTGGCGAGCTTTACCGCAATATCAGTTGCGTTCAGGCGTGCCGTTGACGGAAAAAGAATCTGTCCTTGCTGGTCTTTTTTACCTTCAATCACCGGTGCGTCTGCGGTGTTGTATAGAATAGATTTAAGTTGATCTTCAATCAGCCCGCGCTTTTCCTCAACTACGATAACTGAACGTAATCCTTTCGCGAACGCTTTAACACCAACGGGCTCGAGTGGCCAGCTCATGGCAATTTTGTATACTCTGATACCCAGCTGATCAGCTAATTCCTGATCGATGCCCAGTTCGGTTAAGGCTTGTCTGACATCAAGGTAGGACTTGCCGGTAGTCGCAATGCCCAGCCATGCGTTGTCTGGGTTGACGACCATTTTATCCAGATGATTGGCACGAACAAATGCTTTGGCTGCCTCTATTTTGTGTGTATGAACACGTGCCTCCTGATCCAGAAATGTATCTGGTTGCCTGATGTTCAGGCCGCCTTCGGGGGGCTGGTAGTCTTCGGGTAGTACTACTCGTGTTCGATCTTCACTGATTTCAATTGATGCGGTTGCTTCAACCGTATCGTGTACGCACTTAAATCCCACTACCCCCCCGGTGTAACGTGACATTGCGAAGCCATAGAGACCGAAATCAAGGATATCCTGAACACCGGCGGGGTTGAGTACCGGGATCATCGCATCAACCATCGCGTACTCACTTTGATGGGCTGTGGTCGATGATTCGCAGGCGTGGTCATCTCCCAGTAGTGCCAGCATGCCACCGTATTCGGCTGTGCCAAAGTTGTTGGCGTGGCGAAATGCGTCGCCAGTTCGATCAACCCCTGGCCCTTTGCCGTACCAGATGCTGAAGACACCGTCGTAAGCACCACCGTCCTGTAAATTGATTTGCTGCGTGCCACTGCAGGCGGTCGCCGCGAGCTCTTCATTAATGCCCGGTTGAAAGATGATGTTGTGCTGTTTTAAAAAACCTGATGCACGTAAGAGTTGCTGGTCCAGTGTCCCTAGTGGTGATCCGCGATAGCCGGAAATGTAACCGGCGGTATTGAGACCGGCTTTCTCGTCTCGCAACTTTTGCAGCATGGGGAGTCGCACCAGCGCCTGAATGCCGGTGACGAAAATCCGACCGTTCAGTATTGTGTATTTGTCGTCAAGTGTGACGTCTTGTAGACCCATGTGACCCTCTGGTGTTTGGTACGTGCGCGGTACTCGCTACCGGAGCAGTTTAGCGTGTTTGCAGGTGTTGTTCATACCGAGCATGGTAACCCCGTGATTCAGTGTCCCGACTTCGTCACTCCGAGTGCAAGATCCGGATGGAAGCGGGAGCGGGCAGGCTTGACCAGGGGAGTACTGCCAGGGTAGACAGGCACTGGGCTGGCTGTGTGGGATGCTCGGCAACAAGCTTTTCACAGCCACAGTTGTCAGAGCAAGGCGAGAAAATGCAGGCATAACAGGGCTGCGTCGTAGCTAATGTTGATCAACAATGGTCATCACGGCTATGCTGGCCGCACCGAAGATAAACCCTGTTGTTGCCCAAAATTTCGAGTTCAGAAGCATATAGTGCGGTATATAAGGCGCTGCACGGAATTTCTACTGGATTGAGCCTGGTCATTCTATGTGAGATTCAGAAAAAGTGAGTACAGCGTCTTAGATGCTGCTTTACAGGCAGCGCGGCGGTTTCTGGCCGGAATTTTATGCAACACCAGGGTAAAGTGTTACCGAACTTTCCACACGGCCCGTTAGTACAGCGAAGTCGTCTGGCCTTCTGTCTTATTCCAACAGGATTTTTATTAATTGCTCCGGATAACTAATGTCATTGCCGATT
>CAZNOB010000018.1:0-1340 GCA_964574535.1 uncultured Granulosicoccaceae bacterium
AGTGGTGCAACAGGATAGAATAAAGTCTGGCTTAATAAACTCTAATACCTGATGCCGTTACCTGTTGAGGCAGTAACCCCTGAATTAATTCGCGTGCTTAGGTCCGGGCATAGCGCGGTGTTAGAAGCACCACCGGGTGCTGGAAAGACTACCTATGTACCTTTAGCATTGTTGGAAGCGGGTGTGGCTGGCAGTGCCAAAATCTATATGCTGGAACCGCGGCGGCTAGCTGTCAGGGCAGCTGCGGAGCGAATGTCGCAGTTGTTGGGTCAGAAGGTGGGGCAGCAGGTGGGCTACCGAATGCGGGGTGAGTCCAGGGTGTCAGGTGAAACCCGAATAGAAGTACTAACCGAAGGTATTCTTGCCCGAATGCTTCAGTCTGACCCTGGCTTGTCAGACGCTGGTGTTGTTATCTTTGATGAGTTCCACGAACGTAATATCGATTCCGATCTTGGATTGGCGTTGTGTCTGTATGGCCGTGAGCTATTTCGTGAAGCGCAAGATCCTTTAAAGGTTTTGGTGATGTCGGCTACTCTCGATGATGGTGCTATTGCCAGCCTGCTGGATGACGCACCTGTGATTTCATCGAAGGGACGTAGCTTCCCGGTTGATATCCACTACCTGCAATCTGATAAAAAAGCCCCCACACTTGAGCAATCTGTAGTAGCTGTGATTAAACAGGCAATCGAATCACAAAGTGGAAGTCTTTTGGTTTTCCTGCCTGGTAAAAAAGAGATTTCAAAAACGCAACAACTGCTTAGTAATTTTTCTCAGGATAACGCGTTTAAAAATATCGTGGTGCGACCACTGCATGGCGATATGCCGCTCAAGGATCAGCGTAAGGCGATAGCGGCGGTTAGCGGGGAATATCGAAAAATTGTGCTGGCAACATCGATAGCAGAATCAAGCTTAACCATTGAGGGAGTGCGAGTAGTTATTGACAGTGGACTATCGCGACTCCCTGCGTTTGACCCGCGTACCGCATTGACACGGTTGGTAACACAGCGTGCTTCCCGCGCGTCTTGTGATCAACGCGCCGGTCGCGCCGGCAGGCTAGAACCGGGTGTGTGTTATCGCTTATGGACTCAATCACAGCATGACAGTTTGCCGTCGTACACTCCCGCGCAAGTCACTCAGGCCGATCTGGCATCGCTGGCGCTAACGCTTTATCAGTTTGGTGTTAATCACCCGCGAGAACTTCTGTGGCTTGATGTGCCACCGAAAGCCGCTTATGCGCAAGCGGAAACGCTTTTGCAGCAGTTGGGCGCACTGGCGCTTGCAATGGATAATGATGCGCTGCAACTGACTCGCTACGGTGAGCAAATGGCAAAACTACCAAC
>CAZNOB010000018.1:1440-22457 GCA_964574535.1 uncultured Granulosicoccaceae bacterium
ATAATGATGCGCTGCAACTGACTCGCTACGGTGAGCAAATGGCAAAACTACCAACTCACCCGCGGTTGGCGCATATGCTGATTTTATCGCAAAAATTTGGCCTTTTTGATTCAGCATGTAAACTGGCCGCCGTGCTGTCTGGTAAGGACCCTGTTCGCAATCAGGGAGCAGATGTCAGCCTGCGACTGTCTGGTTTAGAACAATCGGGGGCTGCAGGTTTTGCAAACAGTGAACTACACAAGCTGGCACGGCAGTTTAAAAATCAGGTTGAGGTGAAGGCCTCGGCTGGTAACAGAATTAGCACGAGTGAAATCGGATTTTTAGTCGCCTGTGCTTATCCTGATCGAATAGCGAGAAGGCGTGGTCGGCACGATTACCTGTTAGCCAATGGGCGCGCTGTGCGGTTGCGGGAGGATGATCCGTTGCAACAGCATGAGTGGTTAGCTGTCGCGCATACCGGTGGACTGTCATCGGGTACAACAGATACTGTTTTTCTGGCGGCGGAGCTTCACCCGGCATTATTTGACGACGAGTTATCTCATATGGTCACGGAACACACCTTTGTTGATTGGCCTGCCACTGCAAAGTCGATGACTGCAGAACGACAGTGGCGCGTTGGACAAGTTTTACTAAAATCCGACAGTGCAATTGATATCCCGGCTGCCTTGAAAAGTGCGGCGGTGGCCCGGTTTGTTCGAAAACGGGGTTTACAGATATTGCCGTGGACTGATGAGTTGCACGGGTTTCGGGACCGGGTTGCGTTTGTTCGCTCACTACAAAAAGAAAACAACTCGGGGAATGAAAACTGGCCTGATTTAAGTGATGAGGCATTACTACAAAGTCTTGATACCTGGCTACTGCCCTGGCTGGATAAAGTTTCACATATCAATCATTTTTCAGAATTGAATCTGACAATGATTCTAGACAGTCTGTTGCCGTGGGAATTGAAAAAAAAGCTGGATGACCTGGCTCCGATTAAAGTTACCGTGCCGTCTGGTTCAAAGAGGTCAGTAGATTACAGTGATTCAACACCGGTGCTGGCGGTTAAGCTGCAAGAGATGCTGGGATGTTCAGAGCATCCGATGGTTGGGCAATCAGTACGATTGAAAATCTCACTCCTGTCACCCGCTGGCCGCCAAATTCAACTAACGCAGGATATACTCGGTTTTTGGAGCGGTAGTTATGACCAGGTTAAAAAAGACATGAAAAGCAGATACCCTAAACACTATTGGCCTGATAATCCTTCCGTTGCCACCGCATCAATCCGAACCACCAAAAAGCATCGCTGACTTATCGCTTACCTTCTTAACAGCAGTGGTAGCCAGCGCCAGACTTGCAGCAGTGAAGCCAGCGCACCCGCTGCATATGTTAATGCTGCGGCACGTAAGATTCGTTTTGTCGCCGGTATCTGTTCGCTGCTTATGTATTCGCCGTCAATAAGTATTGGCATTGCCTTGTTAAAGCTGGCATCCCATTCCTCAGGCAGAACGATGAGATAAGTGGCAGCACCACACAGTGCAGCCAGAACGCCACCAGCCAAAGGTAAGCCAATACCGGCGGGACTCCTTGTAATCACACCGAGTACAGGAGCAATTGAAAACATTAGAATTCCTAAACGCTGAAGACGCTGTGCGATAGGTATATATTTTTTGCGTAATCGAAATACCGTTTCTTTGCGATGCCATTGAATAGCGTGTCCCACCTCGTGAGCTGCTACCGCAACTGCTGTCAGGGATTTACCCTGGTAATTATCCGGAGATAAGCGCACCGCTGGTGTGGCGCTGTCAAAATGGTCGCTACCCGGGTCTGTTTGTTCAACGATGACCTCGTTGATATCGAATCGTTGTAACAGGTGTTTCGCCAACTCACCACCTGTGCCGGGGATATCAGATTGGTTACTGCTATAGCGAAAAAAGACCCAGCGTATCCACAGTTGTGGGCCGAGGATCAGGGTCGCAATCAGTACAATGATCAGAACAATATGCATTGATCACATACGCGCCTGGTTTGAATGTTTGAGGCCATCTCGGGGATATGGGGTCGTAATCACGGATGGCAAGCTGCAGAGATCTTAATAAAACCTGAACGGCCAGGTCAACTGATGTCGACCGGGCCTTTTTTATTTTTCAGCAGATTGTAGCGACAGCCACCAAGATGTCAGCTACTGTGACATACTTTTTATTTGAGTTTGAACTTTACCGATTGAGCGAACCCACGGACCGTAGGTAATCGCACTTTCCGGAAGTTCCAGAATACCCTGTCTGGCTTCATCCAGGCTTGCATAGATACCGGAGGCGAATCCGTAAACCGGGCGGTTGCTCGGCGTGCGTTTAAATGGAAATACGACTACTGGAGTTTCACTGTCAAATGATTTTGCACTGCGATAAAGTAAGTCTTTGTCTGGTGAGGTCCCGAACTGAATTGTGAAGGCAGTCGGATCCTGATCCAGCAGCCAGTCTGACGAAAGTACTTCGTTATGTGTTTCTGTCTGTGCGGTGATAACAGAAATAGGCTTTTTAGTAGAACTTATTGGTGCAACCACGGAACCCACGGCGGGAATCTCGACTGGCTGCGTTGATGCAACTTGTGTTGCGATCGTTGTCTGTGCCGGGGAGTCTATTGTCTCTTGTACGTATTGATTGTTAGTGTGCGGGGCAATTGGCTGAGTTGCCAGCGATACCCCGTACCAGGCGATACCAGCAACCAGGCCGATTTGCGCCAGCGTTTTAACAGCGCTTGCAGCGAAAAACAGCGCAGGGTAGTTGTATTTATGGTAAGCGCGTAGGTATTTATATCGGTCTGATAGTCCAGATAAACGCAGCAAAGGAGCTCTCCTTGAATACAATTACCGTCCGGGCAGTCCCGGAGCGGATTAAATTTCGAGGGCGGAGCATGCCACGGGTGAATAAAAATATTAGTGAAGTACTTTGGTCTTCGGTTGAGAATTTTCAGTGATGAGTATTTTTGCCGATCCTGTCGAATGCAGCGATGAAATTGCCGGATGTGTCACGACTGCTGCAAATAGTAAAATGTGAACCAGAGCAAGAGCCGATGGCTTATGTCTAGTTTACACCCAGGTACTGATGAATTTTAGCGGGGGAGTTTTGTAGATCGGTAACAGGCACAATTTCCGGGCAGCGTCCGTTTTCCATGAAGGCGACACGGTCAGCGATAGAAAGTACTGTGTCGATGTGGTGCTCAACCAAAATGATAGCGGCCCCCTGATTTTTCAATTTAACGATGACTTCCTGAATAAGGCTGATGATGGATGGCTGCAAACCTTCAGTGGGTTCATCGAGCAGTAAGAGCCGGGGTTCCATGCTCAGTGCTCGCGCCATCGCTAGCATCTGCTGTTCGCCACCGGATAACGTTTCTGCCCGCTGTTTTAGTCGTTCACGCAGTCGAGGAAACATATCAAGTACACGATCACGGATGTCGCGTCCGGAGCCGTTGACCATCAAGCCCACTTCAATATTTTGTGCAACGGTTAATTCAGAAAACAGACCACGTCCCTGGGGTACATAGGCGATTCCCTGTTTAGGAATACGGTGTGATGGCAGAGACGGGAGCGACTGGCCTTCAAATCGGATGTCGCCGGACTTCAGCGGAAGCAGGCCCATGATAGATTTTAGTGCGGTAGTTTTGCCTGCGCCGTTTCTACCGAGAATGCAGGTAATCTCACCGGCGTTTGCGGTAAAAGATACCCCGAAAAGAACCTGGACCTGCTCATAGCTGACTTCGATATTATTTAAATCAAGCATTCGAGGTTCCCAGATAGGCAGCCTGGACTTCTTTGCTTGCACGAATTGCGTCCGGTGTACCTTCCGCCAGTATTTCACCAAAGTTAAGTACAGTGATGTAGTCAGCCGAAGCCTTTACCACATCCATATTGTGTTCAATCAGCAGTATGGTTGTGCTGCCCGCGAGACTTTTAATCAGTGTTATAAAGGAGTCTATTTCTTTAGCCGAAAGCCCCTGAGTAGGTTCATCAAGGATAAACAGCCTGGGTGATTGTACCAGTCCCATTGCGATCTCAAGCAAGCGTTGATGACCGTAGCTGAGATCACCAGCGATTTGATTATGTCGATCAGACAAATTAACTCTGTGCAGAGCGCTGGATACTCTTTGGTCAACCGTTTGTGAACCGGTCACTTTGCCTAATCGGCGGGCAGCCAGTGCAACGTTCTCGTGCACAGGTAAATTGGAAAATATTGATGTTATCTGAAATGTGTATGCCATGCCCAGGGCGATTCTTTTGTGTGCAGGCAGGGCGGTCACGTTTTGATCATTAAAAATCACCGTGCCATCGCTGGAGGGGATTCTTCCGCTTAACATTCCCACGAACGTAGACTTGCCAGCACCATTGGGACCGATCAACGCACGTATCTGGCCTTGTGGCAATTTGAAATCAACGTCTGATACTGCCGTTAAGCCAGAGTAGTGTTTCGTTAATCCCTGTGTAGACAGCAGTGTCATGGCAGCCATCTCATTACGTGTTTTCGTAACACACCTGTCAGTCCCTGTGGCGCAAACAAGGTGAGTAGAATTAACGCAACGCCGGCGATGAGAAGATAAGCGCTGGTGAACTCGCTGGAGATATCAATCAGGTAGAACATAAACAGAGTGCCGATCAAAGGACCTATTGTTGTACCGGCACCGCCGAGCAAAACATAAAGCAGTGGGAAAATTGAGTATTGAACAGTAGCGAAGGTTGCACCCACATAACCGAATAAAAGGGCGTAAGCCGCACCTGCGACTCCTGACATGGTGCCCGAGATGATCACCGCCAGCCATTTATGCCGTTGTACGTTATACCCGAGCATGCGCGCGCGTTCTTCGTTTTCGCGAATCGCAACCAGTGTTTTACCAAAACCACTTTGTACTACCCGGCCGATAATAAGAAGGCAAGCGGCGAACAGTATCAATGCAGCGAAATATCGGTTAGTTGCCTGCGACAGATCAATGCCTGCGAGTATGCGTTCGCTTTGTTGAATCACGAAACCTTCATCGCCACGGGTATATTCACCCAGCAAAAGAATCGTCAGATAGCCCGCTTGTGCAAACATGAGGGTGACAATCATGAACGCAACGCCTGTGGTTCGAAGTGCAAGAAACCCAATCACCACTGACACCACAAGTGCCGTTAATAAGCCCGCCAGAATACCCACGGCTGGCGGAACATTGAGATGTTGCATGGCCAGTCCCAGGCCGTACATACCTGCCGCGAAAAATAAAGCATGTCCCAGACTTAACAGACCAGTATAACCAAATAATAAATTATAACCCATGGCGTAAATAGCCAGTACCAGTACACGGGCAATGATGCCACTGTGATATTCAGGGATAATAAAAAAAGCACCTGCAAGAAATGCAATGATGCTCAGATGCAACAGAAGAGACTTTGCCGTGCTTGTCATGCGTTGCGTTTACCAAAAAGGCCCTGAGGTCTGAATATCAGCACGAACGCAACAAGTAAGGTAGCAATAATTTTTGCAAGTGTTGGTGAGAAAAATACCGAGATAATGCCATCACTCATACCGATCAGAACAGCTGCCACAATAGTACCGGGAATGCTGCCCAGACCTCCGATGATCACAACGATAAAGGACAGCAGCAACGGATCGCCTCCCATCAGGTAGTGGGCTTGTTGAATTGGCACAATTAATACGGCTGCCAGAGCTGCCAGACCTGCACCCAGACCGAACACCAGCGCATAGACTTTCTCTACCGGTATGCCATGGGCTATTGCCATGTCGCGGTTAAGTTGTGTGGCGCGCAAAATTAAACCGAACCTGGTCCGAGTCATCAGGATCCATAGTCCGGCCAGTATTACCACTGCGGCGGCAATCACCGCTAGTTTATAGGTAGTGGTGCTAAGTCCCCAGGGCCAATACATGGCAAATCCGTCTGCGCCGTTTTCAAACCAGGGGAGTGCTAGTCGCTTGTTGAACGGAGCTTCGACAGGGCGGGCTTCCGGGCCGAAAGTCATGAGTGTGAGTTGTTGTAACACGTACAACAGGCCGATGGTTGCAACGATAGTCCGTTCGGGGTCGTAGTTGATACGTCGCAGCACAAAGTGATCGGCAAGTGCTGCAATCAAACCCACCAGTAGCGGGGCGGCAATAAGTGCGAACAGAAAACCAATCGCCGGATGACCGCCGATCATTGACGTTAGCCACCAGGCTATTACTGCGCCCAGCATGTAGAACTCGCCATGCGCTACGTTAACCACCCGCATGATGCCGAACACAATGCTAAGTCCAACTGCCATCAAGGCGAGAACCGCAGCGTTTATCGCGCCTTCAAGTGATGCCAGAAAAAAGTGAGGACCAAATTCCATGGGTGTTTCTTGTGAGTTATTAAGAGGTCAGTACAGGGTTAGTCAGATTCGGCAAGGATCAGAGGGATGATGGCCGCAACTTAACACCTGGCCATTTGTATACTGATCACTTGCGATGACAGAATATTCGACGATCACGGGCCTGCTATTGGCAGGCCCGTTTTGCGTTGCCGGTATAATTTGAACTAGAAAGACTGCTGCGTGTAGTCTGTTTCGTCTTCGTATAATGTGTCTTCAATCGACGTCGTGTGGGCGAGTTCTAACTTTCCATCCGCGACTTTAGAAATATACTGGTGACCAAAAGCCTGGTGAGTTTTACCGTTAAATATTTTCGCGCCTTGCGGATGCTCGTGGGAATGAGGTATGTCCGTCATTGCTTCCACGGCTTCAATGAGTTTGGCGCGATCTGCAGGCCCTTTGTAATCAGCTGCTTCCATACCCGCTTTGATCACGTGCAGAGTTTCCCAGCAGCCAAACATGTGTGCATAGGTTGAAACATCCTTCGGATCTGACACAGAGGCGCCATTTTCATCCACCCCTACAGCCTCGCGATAGGCTTTATCAAACTCCGATTGATCTTCCTGTGCATAGCGTGGGTTACCTTCCCAAAAATAGGTGCCTTCCAGAAATTCAAGGCCGGGACTCGCCATGTCTACCGCTTCAAGGCTATCGATAAAGCCGAAAATCTCCGGGCGACTGGGGCCAAAAAACTCACCCATCTCTTTCACAAAGGTCAATACTGCCGGGCCGACCATAACGTGATAAATCACCTCGGTATCCCGTGGAATTTTTGGAAAGTATTTGGTAAACGAGGTTTCGGTCGGAGGGATGGCAATTTTTTCCAGAATGGTGCCACCTTGTGCCTCAAAAGCGGCAGAGAAGTAATCTCTGTGGTCATGGCCGAAGGCGAAGTCTGGATAAATCATGGTGACTTTTTTACCCAGATTTTCGGCGACGAATGGACCCATCGCCTCGACCTGGCTTTTAACATCTGTGATTCCGGGTTGCAGCGTGTATCGATTCAGGTTGCCGCTGGCTACGTGGTGGCCTTCGGATACGACGAAGTAGGGCATTTTAAGTTCGCCCGCCCGTGGTGCAGAACCAAAGACGACATGGCTGAACAGCGTGCCAAATGAAACATCGCAATTGTGCTGGCTGGCGAATTTTTCAACTACCTCAGCGCCACGCTTGGGGTCTGTGCCGTCATCCTCTGCAATGATTTCTATTGGCCGGCCGTTTATTCCGCCTGCGGCGTTGATTTTTTTCACACATGCCTCGGTCGTGCGATCATACCAGCGACCGTAGGCGGCACCGATACCGGTTCGGTGGACCTGAAAGCCAATGCGAATGGGCTCGGCGCTATGTGCCTGCGAGTAGCCGCGCAAACCAGGCAGCATTCCCGACGCGGCCGCCGTTCCTGCCCCGACGGCAATTGTTTTCAGTGCTCGACGGCGTCCAATTTGAAAGGGAGATTGCTTCTGATCGGTCATGACTAATTCCTCTTCGCAATTTGCTAATTTAGAATTCTGATGGTGTCTGTCTTGTCGCGGTTTGTCCAATTTTTTGTCCAAATCAATGGTCCGTGTGCCGGGTGAATTTTCAGGCGCCGCGCGGTGCGGCAAGCAACCAAAGACCCAGTAAGGTATACAGCACCATGAATATAGATAGTGGCAATTGGCTTAACACCGCTAGTCGTGAGGATTTCCACAGCCTCTCGGCGATAATGTGTGCCATAAGCACGGAGAAAATGTGGCCCAGCACCACCGCCCCGGCTTGTGTCAGCCAAATAGCGCGAACAGTATCCTGAGTGTTAAAAAAACCAGTTGTGACATAAAACCGACCGAGCCCCAGCAAATCCAGGCCGTTTTGCAGAGGATCCGTGGCGGCAGCAGCGGTGTACTGAATGTTCACCATAAAGGCGGTGAGAAAGTGTGCGAAGTGGTAGGCGAGCGCAATCGGTAGTACCGCACTGGACTGTACCAGTAATGCCTGAGTAAAGCCGACCCGATGCGGACCAATGCGGTTGGCGAGTATTGTCCCCAGCCAGATACACGCGGCGAACACTGACACCAGTAACAAAACAGCTCCCAATAGCCCACTGAGGGTTTGCACGATCACAGCAGAGCGACCCGGAAATTCCAAAGGGTTGATGCCTAACATGGCAAGCCACCAAAATGTTTCGTTTAACCCGTCGAAACTGCCAACCGCCAACAAGGTAAGTATTAACAGGGCGGCACTGAGACTGTTGGGTGGTGTTGCCAGTTGTTGCCAGCCCGGTAGTCCGATACGGATGTCGCGTTGCTGGATCGCCACTGGCGCAAGACGTGCGATTCGTTCCAGTAAAACGGTAAAGCACTCCCCCTGCTTCAGCCATTTTTCGCCGAAAAGAATCATTGCGCTGAAGGTGAACAGCCAGTAAACAGAGACAATAAGTGCCAGACGTTGCGGATCTTCGGGGGAGATATCTGCCAATGCAAATGCGCTAAACAACAGATAGATGGCAATTGCCGGCCACACTCCGAGTGACTCCGGTAGTTTGAACATCGGTATTTTAATCAACGGCAGTCTACTGGCGAGGAAAAGCAAACCACTCCAGGGATTTAGCCATCGCCATAAGTTACCCAGTATGCCCTGAATAAAAATGAATCCTACCCACCAGACTGTCCAAATAGTGAGAGGCAGCAGGTTTTTAAGAGGATCGTGTGAGCCGACAAATCCAACAGTTATCAAGGATAACAGTAAGCAGAGTGAAAGCAGGCTTGTGACAACCGCAGTGTGCCCGGACCGAGGCACCGGCAGTATTTTTATTGAATTAAAAAGTTTACGGGTTAAGTCTGAGGGCAGGGCAGCGAGAATGACTATTGTAAATAAAACCGCCAGCACGCCGGCACTGATATAAATCTTCGTGGGGAGCAGTAACACGAAGCTTTGTTCTGAAGTATGTGCTACAGCCTGAGCACAAACTGCCACAGTGAAAAGCGTACCAATTGTTTGGGGTTTTATATTCAATGCGTCTCGTTTTTCTACATTATATACCTGAATCACTTGTTGGTATAAGGGCTGTTGATCAGGCCGATTGGGAATTGTGCATAGTGAGGTACATAGCGAAACGGACTGGACGGATCAGGTGTCATTATTTTGAAAGCTTGTGGTTCTCTGCGAATTGATTGAATAGTGCGAGTAATCCGTATTGGTACGCTGTGTGCTGTATCCAATACGGGCGGCATAAATGGCCGACCATTCAGTGCGCGTCAATCGCTTGAATCGATTCAGGATAATTACTTGTCTAGTCCTCAAAAAATACAAAGTCAGGAAAACTCTGAGGCCAGAGGCGAGTTCTCTGATGCTGTACAACAGTTGTTGCAGAGCTGGGAAGAGCCGGATACGCCGTGGCTTACCCGACTGGAGCTGGACTCGCCCAGATATAACGTAGATTCGTTGCCAATGTCTTATCGACGTTCGAAACGCATCATGGATATTTTGGGTGCGTTGGTGCTCGGCGTTTTGTTGGCGCCTGTGTGGATTACTTTTCCGATCGCTATTAAATTGACGTCTGGTCCAGGGCCGATCATATTTCGACAGACCAGAGTTGGTTTAAACAATCGAAAGCGTGCCGCGCTGGCCACTGATGATAGCGATTCGGCCGACAACGTGGTGCCGTTTGGCAAGGTTGACCGTCGAACTAAATTTGCCTATGGAAAACCCTTCACTCTGTATAAGTTTCGCACCATGCGCAACGATGCCGAGAAAGACGGTGCCCAGTTCGCTCAAGCTAACGATGCTCGCGTAACCAATCTGGGCAAGTTCATGCGCAAAACCCGTATTGATGAAATCCCGCAATTGATCAACGTTTTACGTGGCGAAATGAGTCTGGTGGGC
Organism: uncultured Granulosicoccaceae bacterium; assembly: GCA_964574535.1. Classification (GTDB taxonomy): domain Bacteria; phylum Pseudomonadota; class Gammaproteobacteria; order Granulosicoccales; family Granulosicoccaceae. The sequence goes on from CAZNOB010000018.1 coordinate 11,660, forward strand.
CCGCGTCCTGAAAGACCGTTTTTTGTCGATCAGTTGTCAAAAGAAATACCGAATTATCTGAATCGTCTGGGTCTGCGTCCCGGTCTTACCGGCATTGCCCAGATTGAGAACGGCTACGACAACGACACTGAAAGTTTTAGGCGTAAAGTAGCTTACGATATCCAGTATCTGCAGCATTGTAGTGTCGGTAATGATTTGAAAATACTGTTCCGTACTATACATGTGATAGTGACTGGAAAAGGTGCCCTGTAGTAATAATTCGCGGTGATTTAGATCGCCGTGCCTGCCATGGAATTCCTGTTGTACCTATTATTCAGAACCTCGATGATCTGACGTCTCCGCCACTCGCTGTATAACTATGCAATGGTGTTGAATACTCTATGCCCGTATAATGCGTAAAGGTACTGGCAGGAGTCCGCGCAGCAAAACCCTCGTTACTGCAAAACACGCTCTGAAGGTGCGTCTTTATCGATCATTTTTGTGACGTTAGAATAGCTGCGCGCCCTAAATCATCGTTCCAACATTATAAGGCAATGGCCCTCGCCCTGCGCGTTCACGCTTCGCAGGTATCTACTGCTCGGACTCCTGGTCTGGTGCCGTCTGCTTATGTAACGGGAGAATCAAAATCGCCATTAGTGATGTTTTTTCAAGGATTGTAGCCATGATTGGCGCCGGTGCGATATTAATGCGGCGTTGGGGGAAAGATACGGAAGTACCAGCATTGGGCACCGCACCGTCTATCCCGAAGGCGAAGGCGCAATCTATACCCACACTTAAAATGCCTACCGCAAAAGGTTGGGAGCCAGGACACAAACCCTCCACCGCACCCGGCCTGGCAGTGAACGCTTTTGCAACTGACCTGATACATCCGCGCTGGGTTTATGTTCTGCCTAATAACGATGTTCTGGTAGCAGAGGCTTTGCAGGATGCGGGGCAAATAAAAACGCCGTTCGATTACGCCATATTTACCACCATGAAGCGCGCAGCCGCGGTAGGCGTCTCGGCAAACCGTATCACGCTTTTTCGCGATTCAGATAATGACGGTGTAGGGGAAGTCAGACACACGTTTCTGGAAAAACAGAATAAACCATTTGGTATGGCGTTGGTAAACAGCACTTTTTATGTGGGTAATACTGACGGCGTGGTGGCCTTTGATTATAAGGACGGGGCAACTCAAATCACCGGAAAAGGGAAAAAGCTGGTCGACTTCAAGCCAGGAGGGCACTGGACACGCAGCCTGATCGTAAGTCCGGATGAGACGAAACTCTATGCAGGAGTAGGGTCACTGAGTAACATTGCCGATAAAGGCTTCGAAGCGGAAGAAGGGCGCGCCGCTATTTATGAAATAGATATTGAAACTCATTCAGCGCGCATTTTCGCATCGGGATTACGCAACCCCGTCGGATTGGCGTGGGAGCCAAACACCAGCCAGTTGTGGACGGTGGTCAATGAGCGCGATGGGCTTGGTGATGAAGTACCGCCGGATTACCTCACCGAAGTGAAAGACGGCGGGTTTTACGGATGGCCCTACTGTTACTGGGGACAGACGATAGATGATCGAGTTGAACAAGATCCACAGATGGTGGCGACCGCAATCAAACCGGATTACGCACTCGGCGGCCACACGGCGTCACTGGGCTTGTGCTGGATGCCTGCAGGAACGCTACTGGGGTTTGATTCAGATGGTATGGTGATCGGGCAGCACGGCTCCTGGAATCGCAGCAATCTGAGTGGATACAAAGTTGTTTTTGTTCCGTTCAAGGAGGGTAGGCCGGCTGGTCCTCCGCGAGATATTTTAAGCGGGTTTCTTGCACCGGATGAAAAAGTATCTTACGGCAGACCGGTTGGTGTCACAATTGGCCCGGGTGGTTGTTTACTTGTCGCAGATGATGTCGGCAATGTAGTGTGGCGTGTTACCGGAGCAGAGCTCACGTAGAACGGGTTCGGTAAAAGCGGCATCAGGCACTTTTGCAAGTAGATGCTTTTATCCCGCTAGTGTGGTTGGGTAAACGCTCGCTTGCCTTCGGCGTGCATCGTCACCCGTTCTTGCTGCGCTATTTCTCTTTACCAATCTGGTACTTCACCGGCGTGCTCGCTGGCACTTTTAAGGCAGTGCAGTTGCGGAGCGTGTAGCGACCGTCGATCATTCTTTGTTCAATTTGCGAACCTCTAAGAATTCTTCGTCAAAAGGTTGTGTACAGCCTGACCCTGCCATGCAAAAATTAACGATTCTGAAAACTATTGAATCATGGTGATCCTGATGGCGTCGTGCCCTGTTTGTGATGCGGATATTGAAATTGCGGCAGATACCGTAGTTGGTGAGTTGATGAGCTGCTCTGATTGCGGCTGTGAGTTAGAAGTGCTGGAGCTTGATCCCGTCAAGCTGGCAGAAGCTCCGGAGACAGAGGAGGACTGGGGCGAGTGAGTGCGGCTGGTATTGCAAAAGTCGGCCTGCTGCACTCGCTTATTCGCAAAGACGAAAAGATGCTACTGGATGCGTTCAAGCGCGCCAATGTTGCACCGGTGATGATCGATGATCGAAAACTCATATTCGATTTCGAGTCCGTGCCTGAGGTCGATGTAATACTCGAGCGTTCAATTAATCATTCCAGAGCGCTGCACGCACTGCGACTATTTGAAAGTGCCGGTGTTCGTTGTATCAATAGCTTTGATGTTGCCCGAGTCTGTGGCGATAAAATGCTGACCACCGCAGCCCTTGCCGAGCATGATGTGCCTCAGCCAGCGAGTCGCGTCGCTTTCACAGAAGACTCTGCAATCGAGGCTATCGAACAGCTGGGCTATCCTGTGGTACTGAAGCCTGCTGTCGGGTCATGGGGTCGGTTGTTGTCGAAGGTGAATGATCGCGACGCCGCTGAATCCATTCTTGAACACAAAACCGTGCTTGGCAGCTACCACCATTCAATTTTCTACATACAAGACTATGTTGAAAAAGCCGGACGTGATATTCGCAGCTTTGTTATTGGCGATGATTGTATTGCTGCGATTTATCGAACCTCAGAACACTGGATTACCAATACTGCTCGAGGCGCAATTGCAAGCCGCTGCGAAGTCACACCGGAAATAGCAGATATTTCTTTGCGTGCCGCAAAGGCATGCGGTGGTGGCGTAGTGGCGGTCGATCTTTTTGAATCCAGTAGCGGATATCTGGTCAATGAAGTTAACTACACTATGGAATTTAAAAACAGCGTCGATACCACTGGAGTGGATATTCCGGGTAAAATTGTCAGCTATGCCATCGAAGAAGCACGCCGATGATACGACTATCAATTGTCGGTGGTTCCGGCTATGCAGGTGGTGATCTTCTGCGGGTGTTATTGTTTCACCCCGAAGTGGAAATAGTTCAGGTTACTTCTGAACGTCACGCAGGTAAGTTTGTCGCCTCTGTGCATCCGAACTTAAGAAAGCTGACAAAGCTCAAGTTCTCCGCCATCTCTGAGCTCGAACCCTGTGATGTGCTTTTCCTGGGGCTGCCACATGGTCACACCATGAGTCGGCTGGATGAATTTGAGTCACTGGCCACTACTCTCATAGATCTTTCTGCAGACTTTCGACTCAATGATCCGGATCACTACGCGAAATGGTACGGGAAACCACACACAAACCCGCAGCGTCTAAAAGATTTTGTATACGGTATCCCTGAGTTGCATCGCCAGGCGATGGTTGGAGCAAAACGAATTGCCAGCGCCGGTTGCAATGCCACCGCTACCATACTGGCGCTGCATCCACTGTATCAGGCTGGGCTGGTTGAGTCGGCTGTGGTTGAAGTGAAGGCAGGTTCCAGTCAGGGTGGTAATAGTTTTAGTGAGGCCAGTCATCATCCGGAGCGCAGTGGCGTGGTGCGATCCTATAAACCCACCGGGCACCGACATGTAGGTGAAATGCAGCAAGAGCTCGGGGCAGATAATATTCACTTTTCGGCCACTTCCATCGAAATGGTACGCGGCATACTGGCCACCTGTCATGTTTTTTTAAGTAAGCCATTACAGGAAAAAGATGTCTGGAAACTTTATCGCGCAGCCTATGGTGAAGAACCGTTCATCCGCATTGTGAAGGAACGTAGTGGAATACATCGATACCCTGAACCAAAATTGCTGGCGGGCAGTAATTACTGCGATATTGGCTTTGAAACCGATCCTCACAGTAATCGACTGGTGGTAGTCAGTGCGCTGGATAATTTAATGAAGGGCGCTGCCGGGCAGGCAGTACAGGCGTTTAATATTGCCCACGGGTTTCCCGAATCAACGGGTCTGGAGTTTCCGGGTTTGCACCCGGCTTGAGCGAAGTTGCCATGTGCCGAATTCTAATGGCGCGCTGCGCTGTGCCTTTTTCAATATCGGATCATCTGACGCCCTTTGCTGCGCTGGCCAAAGACAGTCGAGAATACCAGGGCCATGGCTGGGGTTGTTCCTGGCTTACTGACAACAAGACGTGGAAGCACTATCACAACATAAAGCCCGTGTGGGAAGATGATTTAGATCAGTTCGGGTCGACTTCATTATTGTTGGTTCATGCGCGCAGTGCGTTTCGAGATGAGGGAATCGCCGTTGAGAATAATATGCCGTTCACCGATGGTGATTCGGTTTTTATTTTTAACGGTGAGCTGCGAGGTGTGAAAATAAAGTCTGAAGGGCGCATTGGTGCTGAGAAAATATATAACTATGTGCGTCGAATGCAGCAAGGATCTGATAGTAAAAATCTTCATCAGGCACTTGAGAAAGCCTGCGGTATTATCAGTAAACGAACCAGCTATGTCAGGGCGATGAACATAATATTGTCCGACGGTGAGAATACGGTAGCATCCTCAACTTTTGGTGAGGACCCTGATTATTTTCAAATGCACCGTGTTCAGCGCGATGGACTTACGCTGGTATGTTCGGAGCCTTACTCAGGGCAGGCTGACTGGTCGCCGATGGGTAATCATTTTACAATCACGATCTAAATTAACAGGATTCCTGTGTACATCATTAAAATTGGTGGTGGGGCCTCGATCAATATTGAAGGCATCATCGAAGATCTGGCGGATATCGACAAGCCTTTTATTATTGTGCATGGTGCTAATGCACTGCGAGATGAAATCGCACAAAAAATGGGAATGGAGAAACACGTTCTGACTTCTGTTTCCGGGTATAGCAGTGTATTCTCTGACGAAGATGCGATTAACGCGATCCTCATGAGCTATGCGGGCTTGCGCAATAAACGTATTGTGGAAAGTTGCCAGAAACGTGGTATCAATGCGGTTGGACTATCCGGTATTGATGGTCGCATGCTGCAGGGGAAACGCAATAAGGGTATACGCGTTCGAGAGAATAATAAAACGCTGATCAAGCGCGATTTCTCCGGCAAACCTGCTGCCGTTAATTCAGCCTTGCTCTCGCTGTTGTTAGACAATGGATATAACCCGGTCCTGTGTATTCCGATTGCAGATGAAAATGGCTATGCAATCAATTCCGAGAACGATGATATTGTAACCTGTCTTGCCGGTGTGACCAGCCCCGAGTGCATTTTTCAGTTTATCGAAGCCCCTGGCTTTCTAGATGATCCCACTGACGAATTATCGATAGTAAAAAAGATGACAGGTGCCGAGCTCGCGACTCGGGAGGCACAGGTTGAAGGCAGGATGAAAAGAAAAATGCGTGCGCTGTGTTCGCTGTTTGATCAAGGGGCAGCTCGTGTTGTTATTGCCGATGGCCGTACCGGGCACCCGTTGGCCGATGCTATTGCCGGACACGGTACGACTATTACTTAAACAACGCGTATTCGGTCTTTTACGACAGAGGATAGTTGCACATGAACACACCTGATTATCAATCTCTCGAGCAGCAGTATGGGGTCACTCTGTACCCGAAGCGTGATGCTGTGATGGTGCGTGGTGAGGGTGCAACTTTGTTTGATGATCAGGACCGTCGCTATATAGACTGTGCTGCTGGTATCGGGGTGGCTAATGTGGGTCACTGTCATCCTGCGGTGGTGTCTGCACTGCAGAAGCAAGTTAGCGAATTAATGGTTGTGCCGAATACACTGTACAACGATAAACGCTCACTGTTACTCGAACAGCTTGTGGCTGTTGCACCAGAATCTATAGAGCGTGCATATCTTTGCAATTCCGGGACAGAGGCGATTGAAGCGGCGCTGAAATTTGCACGTGTTGCTACCGGCAGGACAAATTATGTCACTGCAATGCGAGGGTTTCATGGTCGAACCATGGGGGCGGTAAGTGCCACATTTACTAAAAAGTATCGTGATCCTTTTGCACCGCTGATTCCCGGTTTCAGCTATGTTCCGTTAAACAAGATTGATAAACTTGAAGCAGCAGTCACTGATAAAACCGCCGCCGTGCTGCTGGAATTAGTACAAGGCGAGGGCGGGGTAAACCTGGCTGATAAAGAATACATTCGTGCGGTCCGGCAGCTATGTGATGAGCGCGGCGCGTTATTGATCATTGATGAAATTCAAACCGGTTTTTGTCGAACCGGCAAATTTTTTGCCTGCGAGCATCATGAGCTGCAACCGGACATGATTGCCTGTGCCAAGGCGATTGCTGCAGGTGTGCCAATGGGTGCTACCCTGCTGAATAATCGAATAAAGATTGAGCCCGGTATGCACGGTACAACTTTCGGTGGCAACCCGATAGCCTGTGCCGCCGCACTGGCGGCCATTGAAGTTATGCAGAGTGAGAACCTCGCACAACGGGCTACCGAGATGGGTGATTATTTCGAGCTGCGACTGGCTACCAAACCGTTGAGCCAGGTGCGAGCGCTCCGACGTTTGGGATTAATGATAGGACTTGAACTCAAAGGTAAATCGCAACCGGTGCTCGAAGCGCTAATGCAAAGGGGAATTATCGCCTTGCCAGCGGGTGCAACGGTATTGCGTTTGTTGCCTCCACTGGTCATTGAACGTGAACAAATTGATACCGTGGTCGATCACCTGCATGAGTTACTGGCATAGTGATTTGCCTGGCAGAATGCCGGCCGTTGGACAGTCACTCTGACTTAGTGCATTTATGATAATTATCGTTGTCTGTGAAAAGCCATATTAATTGCATTCAACGATGAATGTGAGTAGCTTCAATGGCTGACACCACTAACCAACCGGAGCAACCATGCATTTATCGCGATTTCCCCGTCGATTTATTGCTCACCTTCCCACGCCGCTTGAAAAGCTTGAGCGTCTGAGTAAAGAGCTTGGTGGCCCTGAAATCTGGATTAAGCGCGACGATTGTACTGGTCTATCCACTGGCGGTAACAAAACCCGCAAGCTGGAATTCCTGATGGCAGAAGCGGAATTGCAGGGTGCTGATTTGGTGATGACGCAAGGCGCAACTCAATCTAACCATGCGCGTCAGACTGCGGCGTTCGCCGCCAAACTGGGTATGGATTGCCATATCCTGCTGGAAGATCGTACTGGTTCAAATAACGCTAACTACAAATTTAACGGCAACGTGTTGCTGGATCACTTGCATGGTGCAACCACCGAAACACGTGCCGGCGGAATGGATATGCAGGCTGAAATGGAAGCTGTCGCAGACAAGTTCCGAGAGGATGGCCGAAAGGTGTACGTCATTCCAGGTGGTGGCTCAAATACCACTGGCGCGTTGGGTTACGTTAATTGTGCTTTCGAATTGCTCGGCCAGGTGAATGATCAGGGGCTTAAGATTGACCATATCGTTCATGCAACCGGTTCTGCGGGCACTCAGGCAGGATTGGTGACAGGATTAAAGGCGACTAACGCGAATATACCGTTGCTCGGCATCGGGGTGCGTGCTCCCAAAGCCGCACAGGAAGAAAATGTGTATAAGCTGGCTGTTGCAACTGCCGAAGTTCTGGGCTGTGCAGGTGTAGTAAAGCGCGAGGATGTTGTTGCCAATACTGACTATGTAGGGGAGGGTTATGGCATTCCCACCGAGACCGGGCTGGAAGCAATAAAAATATTTGCCGAGCTTGAAAGTATATTGCTTGATCCTGTTTATTCTGCAAAAGGAGCTGCCGGCCTGATTGATCTAATTCGCAGTGGCCACTTTAAAAAGGACGAGCGTATCGTATTTATTCACACGGGAGGCAGTGCGGCGCTGTTCGGTTATGATGCGGCCTTTGATTTTAGCGATCGGTGGGTTAATTCTTAGTCGCGCTGTGTTAGCGGGCTGCTATCAAACTTCACGCCGCTCCAGCCGTGAATCATAAATTGCCTGATGTTTTGATGATCGTCGCCAGTCGGATTACCCAGTACGTCTTTAAAATAAATTTTGCCGAAGCATGCCAGAGTTGCCTGTGGACTTAATTGATGCAGCTGGCCAAACGCCAGAATTTTGCATGAGCCGTTATTTTGTCCGGCGTCACTTGACGTGTTGCCATTAGTGAATCCGGTTTCACTGAACTGATAGTGGCTGTCGATGGTGTTAATGACATCTGCGAACTCAACGCTTTGCGGGTCAGAATTCAAAAGTGCCAGCAGTTCAGTAACATTCATGATTTTGTGTCGACCAAGTGAAGTCTAAAAGGGGATAGAAGTTTGCGAAGCAAGAACGTGTATTGACGGGGTCTGGTTTGAACTTCAGGTTCGATAATCTGAGGCACATCGTTATACATGCGCCGTAGTAGTAATTATGCCCCGCAGATCTTCATTTAACAAATTTATAAATGTCCGTTTTTTGGGTTTAGGTACTTTGTTCACTTACAAAAGCGGTCCAATAAGCACGATAACAGATCAAAAACGCAAAGCGTTTGCTCTTGCTCTTTGCTTTTGATTTACCCGCGTTTAATCAGTTTTGAGAGTGATTGTGGAAGTGGGTCGGCGCGCCATGGATGGCTGCAAGCGCTATCCACTTGCACGATCACTCTCAAAATGCCGCAGGCACCCGAAGGGCTGAGTGGTCGCAAAAAGACTTTTTGCTTCCGTTTTTGGTCTTCTTTCAAAAATGAAGGCCTCCGGCAGGGATGTCCTGCATGTGCAACAGCGCAACACTAGCCGCGGGGTAGATTGCAGCCAATATCGCAGGTACACCTTGGCGACATTAAATCTGCTCTGTAGGATGATACCAAACGGGATCACCCACTGATAATTCTCCCGACTTGATCACCCGTGCGGTGATGCCGCCATGACCCCTGACTGCGTTGTAGCCCCCCGGGCCAAATATTTCTTCCATACGGCTGCAGGGGTGACACTGGCCGGTGATCTCTATCTGAGCTGTGCCTATGTTGATCACCTTGCTTTTCAGGGCAAGCAAATTAATGCCGGTAATTAACAGATTGCGCCTGAGCAGCTCCGGTGCAATTTCCTCGAGGCCCAGATAAGCGGCGATTGCGGGCAGGTGCTCTGCCTGAATTAAAGTGATCTGTCTCTCGCCCGAACGCCCGGCATATCGATCGCCAATTAGGCCTGCGTCGGTTGATAAATCCACTCTCGAGACGGTCTCCATGCTTACGCGCTTTGCCGGTCTGAGCCCGATCCATTCGACTTTCCCGCGCCTTGGCAGTGTATTCAGTAGCTGGTTGAGTGGGGTGTTAATGACTTTTTTCTCATCTGATTGGAGGAATTCTGCGATGGCTGATTTGAGTTCATGTGAAATCGGGCAAGGATGGCCTAAATGATTGTAATGCAATGCTCCAATTGAGCGTTAGGTTAGAGAGAATTGTTGATTCTGTTCGCATTTGTTCTTATAGAGATTCCAGCTAGTGCCGCTAGTAATCTGTGGGTTGGTGAAAACAAAGAATTCGATTTAGTAGAATTATATGAACAAAGTCACATCGATAAACAGGGCCCTCAGGCCTGACCGTGGGCAGCGTGGGCAAGCTGCGCCCCGGCGGGATGAAATAGGGCAGGTTCAGGAGTTATTGGATAATTATCAGGCTAGAGATTACGACCAGCAATTGGGGGCACTTCATCAGCATTTCACTGATGCCGTTGCTCAGCTCAATGACAAGTTTGACAACCAAAGTCGGGAAACCAGACTGCAGGTTGAGTATATGCAGAGCATGCTGGACTCAGAGCGACAGAATACGCTTTCTGCGATAGATAATTTGAAGAGTCTGTTTGACGGCAACTATGCGGTGATGGCAGATCTTGCTAATCGCTACGAGACCGAGCAAGAGTATGTGAAACAGGAGATTCATCACGGGTCATTATCCTTCGAAGAAAAGTTGGCTCAGTTGCATCAGGAATCTACAGACCGATTTAACGAAATTCGTTACACGCTCGAGCGGGCGCAAACCGAGGAACGGTTGCGATTTGCTCACGCTCTGCGTGAATTGGCTGATAGCCTGTAAGCGATATTCATGGTGTGTGCTGCGGTTCATCGTTAGATACACCGCTCTTTGCTTTGCCGTCTTTCACCAACCCCGCCGATCTGGAATTCACCTGCATCACCTGCATCAAACCCGGATTTTATTTTTCAAGTCTTGTCGTTACACTGGATTGTTGTCTGTACAAAATTTATAGCAACGTCTTTTCATGAGTGATTCTTTGGTTTTTAATAACTCTGGCCTGGATTATTCACGTGGATTCGTCGTCCAGAGGAAATCTGGCTGAACAGGTCGTCCGATAGCCGAGATGTGAAACGCTATTGGCTCCGGCGTCGAATAGACCGTCTGTCATTTTAGGAATGACCATAAATTCACTGCAGACACTATAAATTTAGGACATAAAGCTAAATTCGCCTGTCGACTCCCGAGTAAAGCAGGCTGGATAGAGCAACTTTTTCCCGCGTTGTCCGCGTCATCAGGGCATTGGAATATTTTTGTTGCGTGATTGCGTCTCAAATGTTTTAGTTAGGGACAGGAAC
>CAZNOB010000018.1:22557-38260 GCA_964574535.1 uncultured Granulosicoccaceae bacterium
TGGAATATTTTTGTTGCGTGATTGCGTCTCAAATGTTTTAGTTAGGGACAGGAACAGAAGAAACCTTCCCTGGAGACCGTTGCTGTGAAAATAGAAACCAAAGCTGTCCATTCCGGATACAAGCCCGATCCCACCACCAAGGCTGTCGCAGTACCCATTTATCAGACTGCCGCATTTGCGTTTGATGATACGCAGCATGGGGCAGACCTGTTTGATCTTAAAGTGCTTGGGAATATTTATTCTCGAATCATGAATCCGACAAACGATGTGTTGGAACAGCGCGTTGCAGATATGGAAGGCGGTGTAGCGGCGCTGGCGCTGGCATCCGGGCAAGCTGCGACTACCAATGCAATCCTCACTATCGCTGAAGCGGGCGATAATATCGTGAGTACATCCACACTCTATGGTGGTACGTATAACCTGCTGGCGCATACACTGCCGCAACTGGGGATTGAAACACGATTTATAGACCCGGAAAACCCTGAGGAAATTAACACAAAAATAGATGCCAAAACCAAAGCGGTCTTTTGCGAATCGATTGGTAATCCGGCAGGTAATGTTATTGACCTTCAAGCCATCGCGGATATCGCTCACTCGCACGGAGTGCCCTTGATCGTAGACAACACTGTGCCATCGCCCTACTTATGCAGACCGTTTGAGTTTGGTGCGGATATCGTTGTACATTCCCTGACCAAGTATATCGCCGGCCACGGTTCTATTGTCGGCGGTATTATTGTCGACTCTAACCAGTTTGACTGGGCGGCAAATAAAGAGCGTTTTCGTCGCTTGAACGAGCCCGATGTGTCTTACCACGGTGTGGTTTATACAGAAACCGGGCTACCGCCATATATCTTGCGTGCGCGTGTAGTACCGCTTCGCAATATGGGCGCGGCGCTCGCCCCGATGACCTCATTCATGACGATTCAGGGGCTTGAAACACTGCCACTGAGAATGGATCGTATATGTGAAAATACGTTGAAGGTAGCCAACCATCTCGAGCAGGATTCAAGGGTTTCATGGGTCAGGTATGCCGGAATGCCATCCAGTCCGCATTATGTGCTGGCACAGAAATATACTAGTGGCAAAGGCTCGGGCGTAATGAGTTTTGGTGTAAAAGGCGGTATACAAGCGGCCACTAAATTTATCGATGCACTGCAACTGATTACCCGTCTGGTAAATATTGGTGATGCGAAAACGCTTGCCTGCCACCCGGCATCGACTACTCATCGGCAATTGTCGCCAGAAGAGCTGGCAACTTCCGGTGTGACGGAAGATCTGATTCGACTGTCAATCGGTATTGAACACTGTGATGATATTATTGCTGATATTGATCAAGCGCTTGCTGCAATGGCGTAGGAGATTGTGCTCTGACGGAGATGTGTCGTGCAAGTACGACATCCCCGTCCAAGGGCCTTATTTTTGAAAAGACAAAAACGAAGCAAAAAGTTGTTGTATGGCTAGTCAGACCGTACAGAAGGCGGAAAACAGAAGTCGGAGCAATCAAGCTCTGACAGGATCTTCTATGTCTGACCTCAGTCATCAGTAATGCGACTCACTTCCACGATCACTCTCCAAACTGATTAAACGCGGGTAGATCAAGAGCGAAAGTGCCAGAAAAAACGCTTTGGGTTTTTATTTGTTTATTGTGCTTACCGGCTGGATTTTGTACGTAACCGAAAATACTCAGGCGCAAAAAAATCAGACGCGTATAAATTTGTGAGCATGACTTTGCAGAAACTCGTTTTCAAAAAATTCTACCTTCTATTATTACTTAGTGTTGTTTCGTCGGGCGCTGCTCATGAATACTGGCTCGATCTAACCGATGCATCAGTTCAGCTTGGCAGATCTGCTCTAGTCAATATTCGAAACGGAGAGAATTTCATCGGGGCATCGTTTCCCTATGACAGTAGTGGTGTTGCAGATATTCGCTTTAGCGGGGAGGGTGAAAATGAAGCCTATGCCGGTCGCCTGGGTGATTACCCGGCGATCAACAGGCAAATGGATCGGCCAGGGCTGTTTGCAGTGACAGTGAATTCCACGCCGAGTGTGCTGGTGTATAAATCCTGGGAGCAATTTGACACCTTCCTGAATTACCATGGCCTTGATCAGATCAGGGCAGCACATCAGCAGCTTGGTTTGCCAGAGGTTGGTGTCAGGGAAAGGTATCGGCGCAACGCTAAAGCACTAATGCAGGTTACTGAGAATGGCGATCCGACGGTTTCAGCAGATAGCAGCCTGTCTTTGAAGTCAGAGGGAAACGCAGCATTTGCATCAACTTCAGCAACGCTTGAACTAATATTACTCGATAATCCTTACGCTAATTTAAATGAAATAAATTTACAGCTCCTGTTTCAGGGTGAGTCATTGCCTGGTCGACAGGTAGAAATGTTTTGGCGTAGCGAGGAAGTAACTCGAACCACCGCAATCACAGATGTTCATGGTAAAGCCATCTTTGAGTTAAAAGGTAACGGCGATTATCTTTTGAACGCCGTTCATGTCATCCCGCCAGCTAAAGGCGATGATGTTCACTGGCAGAGTGAGTGGGCAACGTTGATGTTTGAGCGGCGTCAGGTTAATAAAATTGACAACTAGTTTTCTGCCTGGTTTTAATAGAAACTCAGTCTGTTAGCCGCGAGGCACCGCGCCATTTGCCAGGGCGTAACCCCTCCGGCACGATTTTTAGATTACCCGTTGTACAAACCATACTGCACCCGTCAGTCCAATTAGTATGGATGCAGGCAGGGTTATTCGTTGTCGATACCATGGTTTTTTAAACCAGAGACCAAATGCCAGATAGCATAATATGATCACGAATAACTGACCCAGCTCAACACCGACATTGAACGACATAAGCGCTGCAATGAAATGCTCAACCTGAAGGCCGAAATCGTTAAGGACACTGGCAAATCCGAGTCCGTGTAGCAGGCCGAATAGAAAAATAATGATTAAGCGAGATTCGCCAGCGTGGTGACGAAAAATATTTTCAATGCAGACTTATACAATTGAAGCGGCAATTAAAGGTTCAACGACCATTGGTGAGACCTGCAGTACTTTCAAGCTTCCAAGGGTGAGCGTGATGGTGTGAGCGACGGTGAATATACTCACCTGGACAAGTAGTGGTTTAAACCGCGGGGTTAACAGGAATATTCCAATCACAAATAAAATATGATCCAGACCCCTGGGCAGGATATGTTGAAATCCGACAACTATATAGTTTCTGATCGTATCAAACAGGCTATAGGTGACCGTCGCGCCAAGCGAGATCTCTGCGCTACGCTGGCCACCGGCAACCATTGCACTAAACGAAACATCACCGCTGTCGTCGTCAGCTCTGAGAATGATCTCTCCAAATTGTCGATCCCACTGCCAGGTCATGATCTGGTCTGTAGAGGTAATATCCAGAGCGAAGGTTAGCGTGGAGTCCCGGGCAATTGAAGCCTGTCCCACCTCTGGAATCTGAACCTCGATATTGCTGATGGCAATCGGGTTGTTGTCTCCATTTTGTATTTTTAGTCCGTCGATTAGAGTTGGCAGGAACCGTTGATATTGCTCAAGTAGTTGTGGGGGTGACATCGCGCGCAATGAATTGTAATGGCGCTGGTTTGGTGATGTCTCCGAGTCTTCATGTTCTGGTCCGATTTCAGCAATCAGTTTTTCAAGGTTAAGTCTGATAGAAACGATGGCAGACGTTGTTGTGGTTGCAGTGCCGGTAACAATACTGATATTCGCGACTGCCGGGCGTAGTTCATGTGCCTGCACCAATACTGCGCTGAACATCGAAACCGCACAGGTTATCCACCAGAACAGACACAGGACATTTTTATTCAGCGCCATACATCAGAAGGGATATACACGTGGCCATCTGCGATTTTCCGCGCTGAGCGAATTACGCCGGCAGACAGGGGTTTTGGGTCGTCACGATTTTCGTCCAGGTGGATAACTACATCCATACTGCCCATGGGATGTTCCAGCTTCAGCGTTACGGGTGATCCGGTTGCTACTCTGGTTAAGCCTTCGGTGACCGAGCCCTTCATCAGTGCACAAGCTGAAAAACATTGCGACCCTGTGACAGCCAGTGTGGGGTGAGTGGTCCATGGCATAAAATAGCGAGTACAGAGTGATGCATCGGGGTGTTTTGGTGCGGCTGCTAATCCGAATTTTGGTGTGACAGATTCGCTACAATCTCCCAGCCCCATCAGTTCGCCAGCTTTCAATCTAATCGGTTCTATTTTTTTGAAGAGGTCTTTATTGGCATCCAGTTCATCACGGGATTCATAGCCGCATAAGCCGAAATCTTCAGCTCTGGCGATCACCATTGGCATCGCGAAGTCAATGCAGGTGACGGGTATTCCATCAATGATATCCTGTTTATTGCCAGTAGGGAGTATGGTACCTGTCATTGATCCGGCGACATCGCGAAATTCCATTGCAATTGGGGCAGCATAGCCCGGCACGCCGTCGATTTTCATGTCTCCCGCATAGGTCACTTCGGCATCAGGTGTCTGGATAGTTGCTTTAACCTTTGCGCCAGTATTAACAGCCCTGATTCGTACTTCGGTTTCCCCTTTTTTTGCTGCAATGAGACCCATCTCTATTGCCGCCGGACCAACACCAATCATCATATTGCCGCAGGTGGGTTTATAGTCAACGAGATAGTCTTCTACGCTTACCTGTGCAAAAAGATAATCGATATCGGCCCATTCGTCATCGGACTTTGACAGCATTGCGACCTTGGTAGTCACTGCATTGCCACCACCAAGGCCATTGATATTTAGTGCATGGCCCGACCCGACCGCTGCAATCAGAACAGCGGAGAGTGTCGCTTCATCCTTTGGCAAATCAGCGCGCTTGAAAAACGGCCCGCGTGATGAGCCACCGCGCATAAAAAGGTAGGGAATGGCAGTTTGAGTCATCGTAGTGGCCACGGAGAATTGGAGCAATTGTGTAGTAAGCCGGGTGGAAAGTCACGTCCGGGCGAATATCGTAAAAGCTATGCCTGTCACGGCAGATATCACGGTATGTACACAACGCAGGTCCGGCACCGAATCTAAAAAAACAAGGTAGGAACTATCGCCAGAGCCATGATGAAGCCTGGCAGTGAGCCTGGGTGGCTTTTTTGCGACATGGCGGGGCAGAAATGACCTATATTTCGCTTGCAGTGCCAGACAGTGAGGTCCCTGACATCACTGTGGCCGCAGGTGGTTAAAGTACTTGAGCGATTTGTGCAAGGCGCGGAAAGTCCGGGGGCAGGTTGGGCTTGGCGATTGTGACGCAGATTGCTAAAACCAACGGTGGTAGTATGGCGCTTGTTAGCACACTGCCAACAAAGTTTTCACCAGACTTCAATCGGTAAAGCCCGTTTAGTGTCAATAAAGGCTTGTTTTGAAATGAGTCTGATCGATATTATTCGATCGGGTCGCAGCAAGGCGCGTTACCGTATATAAAGCTGTTTGGTGACTCATTGTGAGGATTTTGTGGCGCGATTGAAACAAATCATAAGTAATATTCGCCATTTTGACCGAGCCAGGCCCTTGTCCGATGCTTTTGACCATTGTTTTATCAGTACTTGCACGCAGTTGATGATAGTGTTGTTTAGGCAATTAACCGAACTGAAATTGTTATTGGTTGGATAAACTCAGTCAGCGCTGTATTATGTCATGGCGTAAAGGTTGATTCAGGTGATCAGCTTTGATGGTAACTGCTTTCATGGCTCTGTTGCCGCGGCAGCAATTTTTTTATCTCAGGAACTAGCGATAATGAAGTCCGGTGTCACGTCACTTTCTCATAAGGCGGCCTTTCTGGCGCCTGAGCGTCATTTTTATTATCTGGTAAAGCGGTTACTCGATGTCTTTTTGTCGTGTGTTGGGCTGGTGCTATGCGCGCCTTTGTTTGCACTTATTTACATCGCTATTCGTCTTGAGTCATCAGGAAACCCGATATTCACCCAGGAACGAGTCGGTACTTTTCTGGACAAGGTTGATGGCAAACAGGTTTGGACCCAAAGACACTTTAATATGTATAAGTTCAGAACCATGCGCTCCAATGCATCCAGCAAGGTCCATCAGGAATTTATTAAAGCCTATATCAAAGGCGATGAAGCAAAGATGGCTTCCCTTCAAAATTCCCGGGACGAGCAAGAACAAAAGTACAAAT
Organism: uncultured Granulosicoccaceae bacterium; assembly: GCA_964574535.1. GTDB lineage: Bacteria > Pseudomonadota > Gammaproteobacteria > Granulosicoccales > Granulosicoccaceae. The sequence continues at coordinate 28,711 of CAZNOB010000018.1, forward strand.
TGCAAAATGACACTCGTATCACCAGAGTCGGGCAGTTCCTGCGTAAAACCAGTCTCGATGAACTTCCACAATTAATAAATGTGTTGATCGGCCAGATGACTCTGGTGGGGCCACGGCCTCCAATTCCTTATGAAGTAGCTATGTACTCCCCCGAACATTATGAGCGGCTTAATGCCAAGCAGGGAATTACAGGCTATTGGCAGGTGAACGGTCGAAACTCTACTTCCTTTGAAGACATGGTCAAACTTGATGCGCAATACATCAATGAGCAGTCAATCCTGCTTGATCTAAAAATTATCGTGAAAACATTTTCCGAAGTTTTTTATAAGCAAAAAACGGCATAGCTGTCTCAACAACCAACAACTGGATAATCTATTGAATTTGGTTACTAGTCTTATTCCCGTTAGTCGAGAGCGTTCATCGTGGTAACCCCGGAAGTAACCAGAGTCGGTGTCATTGGATGCGGATACTGGGGGCCGAATCTGATTCGAAACTTTATGGAAATGCCACATTCCCAAGTGGTAGCGGTGGTAGACCTCGATCAGGAATTGCTGGATCGAATCGCAGTCAGGTTTCCGCAAATCGAAGTTGCGACAGATGATTACAGCAAACTCTTTGATCTGGGCTTAGACGCTGTCGTCATCGCAACACCACCACAAACCCATTTCGCTATTGCTAAAGACTGCATTGAGAATGGTCTGCATGTGCTTGTGGAAAAACCCCTGACGTTAAACAGCGGTGATGCAGTGCAGCTGAAAGAGCTCGCGTTAGCCCGTGATCTTACGTTGATGGTAGGGCACGTTTTTGAATACAATATGGGTGTTATCGCACTAAAAGAATTGATTCAAAGTGGTGAGTTAGGAGACATCTACTACATCGATTGCGTACGCGTGAGTCTGGGTATTTTTCAAACAAAAACCAATGTACTCTGGGATCTGGCTCCGCACGATATTTCAATACTTTGTTATTTGCTTGATTGTAAGCCGGAGACCATTAGCTCAACTGGAATGTCTTGCCTTAATAACGGAGTAGAAGACATCGCCTACACAACTCTCATCTACCCGAACAAAATTCTGGCTCATATTCGATCCAGTTGGTTGGACCCCAGCAAAACCCGGAGTGTCACCGTAGTGGGCAGTAAAAAAATGGCTGTCTACGATGATATCGAGCCAGTTGAGAAAATAAAGGTTTATGATAAAGGCGTTGAGGTTATTCGTCGTACCGATACGTTTGGTGATTTTTCGTTTGCTTATCATTACGGTGCCATGACCGCCCCGCATTATCGATTTGAGGAGCCACTGCGGGTGGAGTGTGAGCACTTCGTTAAGTGCATCAGAACTCAGTCCACTCCGCGCACTGATGCAGAGGATGGTTTGCGTGTTGTACAGGTATTGGAAGCCGCTGATTATTCACTTAAACGAAACGGGTTGCGGGTGAAGATGGATTACAACACCAATGAAATTTCCGAAGCACAATGAAGGATAACATCACGAGACATCAGGCCGGCATAGTCGACGTTGATTTCAAGGGCGATGCCACCGTTATTGAACCAACCAATATGTACGGCTGTGAAATTGGCCGGGACTGTTTCGTGGGACCATTTGTAGAAATTCAGCGCCAGGTGAGTATCGGCGATCGAACTCGAATTCAGTCACATAGTTTTATCTGCGAACTAGTCACCATTGGTAGTGATTGTTTCATAGCTCATGGTGTGATGTTTATTAATGATCTTTTTGAATTTGGCCACCCAAATAAAGATCCCGATTTGTGGAAAAAAACAACCATCGAAGACAACGTTTCCATAGGCAGTAACGCTACCATATTGCCTGTCCGTGTCTGCGCCGGAACAGTCATAGGCGCCGCTTCGGTTGTTACTAAAGATATCGAAAAGCCTGGTATTTATTGCGGTAATCCTGCCAGAATGATAAAGCCTTTGTAGCCTGGGTTTTTTGATTCATAAGACTGCACTTAAACAGTGTAATAACGCCTCACCCGGTAACTCCTGGTAATTACTCAAAATGAAAGTGCCATTTATTGATTTGAATGCTCAGTATCAGAGCATAAAGCAGGAAGCACAAGATGCAGTGCTGTCCGTTATGGATCGGGGCGACTTTGTTCTAGGTGGAAAAGTCGCAGAGTTCGAAGAGGCTTTCGCTCAATACTGTGGAGCCACTTATGCAATCGGGGTGGACAATGGTTACTCTGCGTTAAAAATCCTTGTACAAGCTTATGGTATTGGCCCCGGTGATGAGATAATTACCGCAGCAAATACATTTGTGTCAACGGTATTTGCAATCTCTGAAGCGGGTGCGACACCGGTTCTGGTTGAAATGGATCCCGCGACGTATAACATCGATCCGCTGAAAATCGAAGCTGCAATAACCGCTTCAACCAAAGCTATCATGCCAGTGCATTTATATGGTCAGCCAGCCAATATGGATATGATCATGTCGATTGCTGATCGACACGGACTTATTGTTATCGAAGATGCATCACAGGCTCATGGGGCGCGCATCAATGGTCAGCGCGTAGGGGCGATTGGTCATGCGGCTGGCTTTAGTTTGTACCCGGGGAAAAATCTCGGGGGTTACGGCGATGCGGGAATCATTACCACCAACGATTCAGGCATTGATGCCAGGTGTCGCATGTTGCGCAACCTTGGCATGGAAGTGAAATACCACCATGACCTAAAAGGATTTAACCACCGCCTGGATACTTTGCAAGCAGCGGTGTTGTGTGTGAAATTGCCACACCTTGATGAATGGAGCGAAAAACGCCGCAGAGCTGCTGCTAAATACACCCGCTTACTTAGTGATACTGATGTCATCACACCGTCAATTCAGCCGTCGGCGGAATCAGTATTCCATTTGTATGTTATTCAGGTGGCAAACCGTGATCGTTTACAGGCCTGGCTTGCAGATGCAGGTATAGCGACAGGGATTCATTACCCGATTCCTGTACATTTATTGAAAGCTTACAGTGAATTACCCTACGACGCAGGGTCCTTCCCTGAAACTGAGCGCAGTGCTGACAGGCTGTTGTCACTTCCTATGTATCCAGAAATTACCGACGAAATGATCGAGTATACTGTTGGGAAAATAAAAGAGTTTCAGAGCCAGCAGACTGCTGGATAAAAATGAAAACAAAGCGCTCGAAATCCATACTGATGCTGATAGAGAATTGCCCCTATCCGCAGGATGTCAGGGTCCGAAACGAAGCGAATACACTGATTCAGGCGGGCTATCAGGTTATTGTTGTTGCACAAAAAACAACAGGGCAGAAATATCATCAAACGGTAGATAATGTCATTGTCTATCGGTATCCGGCGCCGCCAGAGCTACCCTCTATTTTGGGGTTTGCCGTTGAGTATTTATACTCGTATTTTGTTGCGTTGTTTTATTCAATCTGGATTCTGCTCCGGCATGGTTTTGATGTCATTCACGCTCACAATCCACCTGATATATATGTATTTATCGCGGTTTTTTATCGATTATTTGGTAAAAAGTTTGTCTTTGATCATCACGATCTAACCCCGGAAATATTCAAAGTAAGATTTGCAGGGACGGGGACAAAATTCATTTACCGTGTTCTGTTGTTTATGGAGTATTGCAGCGTCAAACTCGCTGACAGAACCATCGCGACGAATGAATCCTACAAAAACAGACAAGTCAGTTTGCATGGAACTGATCCCGCAAAAGTTACTGTAGTACGCAACGGTCCCGATCTACAGCAGTTTCAGTCTGTTGCTCACGATCCGCAATTACGCTCAAAGGCAGGCACTATCCTTGGGTATGCAGGCACGATGGGTAAACAGGATGGTGTCGACTATCTGATTCGAGCTCTCCATCACCTGGTATACAATCTCGATGAGAAAGATGTGTACTGTGTATTGCTGGGCAATGGCAGTGAGGAAGCCAGTCTTAAAAAGCTGGTCACTGATCTGCAGTTGGATGACTATGTCTGGTTTCCTGGCTGGGTAGAAGTTGATACGCTGGTCAGGTACTTGTGCAGCGCTGATATTTGTTTGGGGCCTGACCCCAAAAATTCATTTACCGATCATAGTACGATGATAAAAATCATGGAGTACATGGCGCTTGAAAAACCGATTGTTTCATTTGATCTGTCCGAAACAATTTATTCAGCCGCAGATGCAGCACTTTATGTCAGTGGCAATAGCGAAGCAGATTTTGCCGGGGCGATTAAACAGTTGATAGAAGATCCAGCGCTTTGTCGAAAAATGGGACAGGCTGGATACAAACGTGTCCAGAAGCAACTAGCCTGGGAATACTCTGCGCAGAAACTACTGCTGATGTATGAGGGATTGTTTGCAGAAAAAGCACCTCGCAGCTCTTAGCGAAACAGCTTTCATGTACCTTCTAGGTCGGATCTGGTTTTGAAAAGTTCATTCTGCATGCCTGTAAAATACGGGGAAGATTCAGTAAACTGACTGCGTCTCGCGGGGTGACCACAATCGAAATTTAATGGAATGTCCGATGCAAATAGCTGTGTTAGATGATTACGCAAATGTTTCTCAGAAGGTCGCTGACTGGTCAGTGCTTAAAGGTGACGATATTACCGTCTTTAATGACACCATCGCTGATCAGGATCAGTTGGTGGCTCGTTTGATGCCGTTTGAAGTCATTTGTATGATGCGTGAGAGAACACCGTTCCCCGCTCGTCTGATTAACGCACTGCCAAATCTAAAACTGTTAGTCACCAGTGGCCCGCGTAACCTTTCGATCGATCTTGATGCAGCTGCCGCCAGCAATGTAACGGTTTGCAGCACTGAATCTCGAAAAACCACTACGTCGGAACTCTCTATGTTGTTGATGCTTAGCCTGTCTCGCAACCTGATACCCGAGGTCAATGCGATGGACAGCACAGGCTGGCAAACCGGGCTCGGACGTGATTTGCACGGACTGTCACTGGGGCTTATTGGTCTTGGAAAAATTGGTACGCAAATGGCCGTGCTGGGCAAGGCGTTTGGAATGGAAGTCAATGCCTGGTCACCGAATCTTAAGTCAGAAAAGTGTGAGCAGTCAGGGGTTCACTACCGAGCAACACTCCCTGAGTTAATGAGCGCCTCCGATGTGGTCTCTGTGCATATGGTGTTGTCTGACAGAACAGAAGGCCTGGTCAATAGTGAGGCGTTTTCAGCCATGCGTGAGAAGGCGATATTCATTAATACGTCCAGAGGGCCCATTGCGAACGAAAAAGCGCTGTTAGCGGGGTTAAAAAAGGGCAAGCCCTGGAAGGCCGGTATTGACGTCTATAGCGAAGAGCCGTTACCCAAAAACCATTGGCTGCGGGACAGTGAACTGCTTGAATCGGGTCGCTTGCTACTCTCGCCGCACCTTGGCTACGTTACTGAACAAACCTGGCAGGTGTTTTACAGCCAGACCGTTGATGCGATTGAAGCCTGGAAGAACGGCGCGCCCATCCGGGTATTAAGTTAGCAGTCATGGCTCAACGTGCACCCCGCATCGCTTACAGCGCACACTTGTAAGGGCCGTATGCCGCCAGGCGCACATACCATCGAGACCCCACCTAGTCCCAGTCTTGATTTTCAGGCGTGATAGACCTAATCTGGGGCCTGACAATTCGAGAATGCAGCGACGATGACTAATTCTTCAACTTTCATTAGTGCTTTGGTGCTGGGGGCAGGGCTATTCAGCAGTTCGGTCTGGGCCCAGAGCTGTGCAGATGGCCATACACTGAACGACGGTCGACTGACCATTGCTACCGGTAATCCTGCTTATGCGCCCTGGGTTGAAAACGATGACCCGGCCAGCGGTAAAGGATTCGAAGCCGCGGTGGCTTATGCTGTCGCTGATGAGATGGGTTTCGAAGACTCTGAGGTTGATTGGGTAAGAACTTCATTTGATGAAGCGATTCAACCGGGGGAAAAGGACTTTGATTTTAATATCCAGCAATATTCAATTAACGCAGACCGTGAAAAAGTCGTTGATTTTTCTGCGCCTTATTACACCACCGCTGTTGCCGTAGTTGTCAAGGGTGGTAGCGATGCGGAAGGCACAGCACCCACCGCTTCGGCACTTCGTACGCTGCGCTTCGGCGCGGCAGCTGGTACTACCAGTCAGAAATTTTTAGCAGATGTCCTGAAGCCAGAGCAGGATCTCCTGCTTTATGACGATAACGCGAATGTGATTGCTGCAATCAGTGCCAACCAGATAGATGCACTGGTGTTTGATCTGCCTTCAGCATTGTTTGCTACTGCAGTACAAATCGATGGTGGAAAAATACTCGGCCAGTTTCCGGTTGAAGCATCGATCGAGCCCGATAATTTTGGCTTACTGATGGCAGAGGGCAGTGCGCTTAAAGCTTGTGTTGACGAGGCTATTGAAAGTCTTCGCAGCAGTGGCAAACTCGCTGACATCGAATCTGCCTGGCTGGCCGATGGCGCTGGTGTGCCGGTGATTGATCTCGATAAGTAAGACCATGAGCCCCCACAATCTGTTTTGCGGGTTGTTTTTTCTGTGTCACGGTTAACAAGACGACAGCAATATAATCAGCAACTCAAACGCCGCAGCCTGGTAATTTCCGGGCTGTCTACGTTATTGGTGCTGCTTTGTATTATCCTGCTGGTGCCGCTGGCGCCGGGCTGGTCTGCCGTGAAAGCCAGCTTTTTCAGTTGGGATATCCTTACGCGTACCTTTCCCGCTTTATTGAGTGCGTTTGTGGTTGATCTGAAGATTTTTCTCTGGTCAGCGCCATTAATCTTCGTGCTCTCACTGGCTATCGCACTGGCGCGAAGTACAACTAAGCCGGCACTATTTCCACTGCGTGTGTTTGGTGCGTTGTATACCGATGTGTTGCGCGGGGTGCCCGTCATTCTGCTGGTGTACCTGATTGGATTCGGAGTACCGGGCCTCGGATTGCCGCGGCCTTATAATTCGCCTTATATATGGGGCACTGTGGCATTAGTGCTTGGCTATTCGGCTTATGTGGCAGAAGTGTTTCGCGCCGGTATTGATTCTGTACACAGTAGCCAGAGCGCTGCGTCAAGATCACTGGGGCTCAGTGAAGGGGCGACTATGCGTTATATTATTTTGCCTCAGGCTATTCGACGTCAGGTGCCCGCACTGATGAACTTTGTGATTGCGTTGCTGAAAGATGTGGCTTTGCTTTCGTTTATCGGTCCGATCGAAGTTCTGCGGCAGGCCAATGTCTATAAATCACTGATGGCAAATTTCACCCCTTATGTTGGTGCTGCAATTATATTTTTATGTGTCACCATTCCGATCACCCGCTATGCGGATTATCTGTTGGCTAAGCAGCGACGTGAACGAATCGCATGACCGTAAAGCTGCACTTAAAGTCTGTATCGAAATCATTTGGACCCAATAAAGTCATCGATGATATTTCGCTGCAGGTAATGACCGGGGAGATGATCTGCTTGATCGGCGCGTCCGGTTCCGGTAAATCAACGTTGCTGCGGTGCATCAATTTACTTGAAGTTATTGATGATGGTGAGATTCTGTTAGACGGATTTGATATAGCAGAACCTTCTTTGCCACCCGATCCCATCAGAAAACGCATCGGGCTGGTATTCCAGAGTTTTAATTTATTTCCACATCTGAACGTTCTCTCGAATATCACACTGGCCCCGCGCAAAGTGCTTGGTACCAGTCAAGACAATGCAGAGGACGAAGCAATGCAATTGCTGGAGCGTTTCGGTCTTGCCGAAAAGGCAAAGGCCTATCCTGACCATTTGTCAGGTGGGCAGCAGCAACGTGTGGCAATTGTTCGTACGCTGGCGATGCAGCCTGAAATATTGTTGCTTGATGAAATTACCTCGGCACTTGATCCAGAGTTGGTCGGTGAAGTCCTGGATGTGGTTAGAGCCTTAAAGGCGCAAAAAATGACGATGCTGCTGGCCACGCATGAGATGGCTTTTGCACGGGAAGTTGCTGATCAGGTGTGTTTTCTTGATCAGGGCCGTGTGGTTGAAAAAGACACGCCCGAACAATTATTTACCAACCCGGCGCAACCCAGAACACGCGAGTTTTTGGCGCGGGTTCTATAGTGGTTAATATTGCAGCTACCGCTGGTCTTGTCACACGGTTCTCTACAGCACTTTGAATACAGTTGTAGAATCACTGTCAATTGATAACCCGGTGTTCTGGGTGTTCTGTCTGGCTGCCTTGTTTGTGGGGCTTTCGAAGGGTGGGTTACCGGGCTTTGGCATGTTGAGTGTGCCTGTGCTTGCGCTCTATATCTCACCAGTAGTTGCGGCAGTGTTGTTGCTGCCAATCTTTATACTCTCTGATGTGGTTGGTGTTTATCTGTATCGCCGTGAGTACAGTATGCACAATATTAAGATATTAATTCCAGCGGGTATAGTGGGGGTCATTGGTGGCTGGGCAACAGCATCATTTGTGTCGGAACAAGTAGTTTCGTTTTTAATCGGTGTTCTGGGGATCAGCTTCTGCTTACAGCAATGGCTGCGAACTGGTGCCACAGCTCAGCCATCACCAGGCAGTATCGCAAAAGGTTGGTGGTGGGGCACTCTTGCCGGGTTCACCAGTTTTGTATCTCATGCGGGGTCACCACCATATCAGGTTTATGTGTTGCCACAGAAGTTGCCTAAAAATGTTTTTGCCGGTACGACAACTATCGTATTTGCAGCGGTGAATCTGGCAAAGGTTATCCCATACGCGAATTTGCAACCTTATTCAACATCAGCACTGCAGCTCTCAGCGGTGCTATTGCCCATAGCGATTGCAGGTACTGTTGTTGGAAAAATACTGACCCATAAAGTACCTGAGAAGTTATTCTTCACTGCGGTGCAAATAGCGTTGTTTTTAATTTCAGTTAAGCTGGTGTCGAACGGTTTTAGTTGAACCCTCTGTTGCACATTAGTTAACTCAGGTGCACCACTTTACCGCTTCGGGCTGAATCCTGCGCGGCCATTCCCATCCTGACCGCCATCTTGCCATCATGCAGACTGACTTCAGGTGCACTATTGCCCAGTACTACTTGTTGGAACTTTTCGTGTTGATAAAATGTTGATCCATGATGGTCCCCTGCTTTTAAGAGTGCAGGATCAACAGGGATTTCAATTTCTGTCGGCCCTTTAGGTGAGCGGGGGCTAACGACAATTTTCGGAATGGGTTCCTTGCCGAGGTGCTCTGGCCAAAATCGGGAAGGGCCGGGAATCAGGCATTCTAGTTTTCCGGCTTTGCCAACCGCCGAGATTTCTTCCTGAAAGGTTGATCCCTCGGCAAACATGCATAGCTCAAGCATTGCACGTGCCCCGTTTTCGAAGTTAACGATCACATAGCCGTTGTCCCATATATCGGGAGTTTCACCGTTGTATGTTTCGTTGAGGTGATTATGAGTCTGCCCGGCGGAGGCCATCACACTGACAGGTTCTGAGTGAGTGACTAATCGCATTAGATCAAAGAAGTGACAACATTTTTCAACCAATGTGCCGCCTGAGTAGCGATTAAAGCGATTCCAGTCGCCTACTTTTTCCAGAAAAGGAAAACGATGCTCTCTGATAGACAGCAGATTTACACCGCCGGTT
>CAZNOB010000018.1:38360-47490 GCA_964574535.1 uncultured Granulosicoccaceae bacterium
TTCCAGAAAAGGAAAACGATGCTCTCTGATAGACAGCAGATTTACACCGCCGGTTACGGCGTCAGCGCGATGAATAAACTCTGCCAGTGGCGGCATGTAGCGGTATTCCATTGCCACCCATACCGGCGCGGGGTAGTCATTGATCAGTTGCTGTATAAGTGCTTCGTCGTTTGAGTGGGTGTAAAGCGGTTTTTCTACAAGCACGGGCAAAGGATTTGTGGCGGCAATTTGCTTCAGGTTCTCAACATGCAAAAAGTTAGGGCTGGTGATCACCAGGCAATCCAGAGATTTTATAGACAGCAAATCGTTAATCGACTGAGATAGCGTTGCACCGGGAACCATCTTTGCCGCAGCGCTTCGCATGGCTTGATCGGGTTCATAGATCGCGCCGATCTCGGCATTTTTTAGCAATTGAATATTTCGAATGTGTTCCTGACCCATCATGCCGCAGCCGACTAGTCCGTACTGGAGTGCTGTCATTGAGTTTAACCTGGGTTATTAATGAAATGGCGGGTGGTTATCTGGCGACAAAGCGAACAGTTTGTGGATCGAACCAGGTTCGTGAGTATTCGGCCAGCATGCCATTGTTATCCCGTGAAAGGCGTTCAACGTAACCATAGTGAGAGTGATTTGCTGCGAAAAACCCATCGGGCGCCCAGTCTGGCAGGGTCGCTACGCTGACTCGATCTTCAGCGCGTGTAATCCAGAATCCGAGTATTTCTTTATAGAACAAATAGAGTGACTCTGTTACCTCGTCGCTGTTTATACTGTCAACATAGCTGCGATCGAGCCATATTTCTTCTACCGCCGCATTGGTGCCGTTTAATCTGCGAAGACGCCTGAATCGATGTGCGTATTTGGATTTGCCAAACGCGGGAAGTGAGCCGGGCTTTTTTAAGGTATCAATAGAAACGAGTTCAGCGGTTGGTAACCCCCCGCCATTGCACAGCTCCAGCCGGAACAGTGCATAGACATTATCAACCTCTGGATTGTTCTGTACATAATTGCCGGAACCATGCTTGCGTACCAACATGCCTTTAGACTCAAGATCTGCTAATGACTTGCGTAGAGTACCGACTGAAATTTGCAGACGCTCAGCCATCTGGCGTTCTGGCGGTAACCTTTCTTCATTGGCTAACATGCCAGCCTTGATTTCGCGCACCAGCATTTCGCTAATCTGGATATGCAGAGGCAAATTGCCGATGATGGGGTCGGGCTGGGTTTGTGGTGTTGCTGCGTTGCTGTCGCTCACTGAGTCTATCGGGTTTTTGGCGGCCATCTGCGTTCAGCTAAAATAATTGATATTCGATTGATCTATAAATGTATCTGGTAACTTTATAGTCATCGACAGCGTAACTCCAGGGAAAAATAGTGTGTTTATTGCCTTTCAAATTCACTGGTGTTCCCGAGAAGGTTACCGGTGCTTGTCTCTTCACTGAAGATTCGTGCAAGCATAGCCTTTGTTGTGTCAGCATTAATGTTTATCAACGGGTAAACCGCTGGGCACTTTATCTGGGAATCCTGTTTCTGTGTCTCTTGCACTTTGACCGGTGAGTGCTTTCATGAACGAGACCAGTGCGTTTATCTTTTCCTGGTTAAGTGGTTGTGGTGTGATGTCGAGCCTTGATTCGTAGCGAGACATTTCGCGTTTATCATGGAGTAATATCAAGTCGGTAGGATTAAGCCATGACACATCAGGGATAGCGGCATCGGACACTGTCCAGTTGGTGCGTGTTACCACCGGGTCGAGATGATGCTCGATGATTTTTGCCAGTGACTTATACGCACCGTTATGACCATACGGTCCAGTGAGTTCAACATTGCGCAATGAGGGTGTACGAAAGCGATAACTGTCTTCCAGATTATCACTTTCTGCCAGTCTCCCGGTATCTCTGGGCATGGGGTCGTAGGTTCTTGTGCGCCCTGGCCCGAACACAGGTAAACCTATCGCATGGAACTTTTGATCGGTAAACAATTTGCCTGAATGGCAACTGGCGCAGTTAGCTTCACCATAAAACAAATCCATTCCTTGTTTTTCTAGTTTGCCCAGGGCGTTCGAATCACCCGCCAGAAAATGGTCAAACGGAGAATCAAATGATTGCCACTCCGTGGCTTCGAAAGCGGCAAGTGCATTGGCGATATCGGTGATCCGGATGTCGCCGGCACCCTTTATATGGTCGAACGCCTTGGTAAAAAGCCCTATATATTCCGGGATTGCGATAATTCTGCGTGTGATCAGTGGCCATACATGATCGATTCGATCAAAGGCTGCTCTTGCTATTGCGTTTTCGTGGGGGCCGCCTGCCATTTCAAAGCGTGATGCCAGAGGGAAAAGTGCCTGCGCCGCCAGCAAGCTGTTTAATCCTTCTGGCAGTCTTTCTTCTGCAGGTGAATTAAAACCCGTGCCGTAGTCATCTGAGTGGGATAAGCGACCGTCGTGAAACAGTACCTCTATCTCTTGTGCGCCAAGATTCCATAGCGCGGGTGCATTGCGCGGAATACGACGTTCAATCGCAGAATCACCCTTGCCGGGCAATCGGTCGGGACCCACTCCTGAGCCACCTTCCCCAATGCCCAAAGACAGGCCGTCGCTGCCAAAGTGTTTGTGATGGTGGCAAGTGCCGCAGGAAATGTTTTTATTACCTGATAAAATTTTGTCGTAGAACAATAATCGTCCGAGGGCTACCTGATCATCGTTGTGGTTTTCAAAGTCGTCCGGACCCAATATTTCAGGCAGAGCATTCGCCTGTACGGTGCTGCTAACGAAGAGCACCACAAGCAACTGAAACAAAGCGTACCGGATGCGGGATAAATTTCGGTGTATTATTGTATTCATAAACCAGCAATTACCCATGAGACAAATAACCCGAATGACTGTTTTGCTGCGAGTTGTATATTTTATTGCCTTGTCTTTGTCTGCCACAAGCTTGCAGGCAGATATTGAGAAGGCGCGTGATTTGATGGAGTCCGGTCAGTTCGAGGCCGCGATGCAGGCCTTTCTGCCAGCGGCGAAATCTGGCAATGCAGATGCCGAAGAATTGATAGGCGTGATGTACGCAATGGGGCTTGGTGTTGAACGTGATGATGTCAGAGCGTTTGAATGGTACCTGCGAGCCTCCCTGAAGGGGCATGCCGGAGCGCAATCGGGGATCGGCTGGTACTACGAAACCGGACGCGGGCTGGAAGCGCCGGATCTGGTGCGTGCCTATGTATGGTATGTGCTTTCGGCGATTGGCGGAGATCCGGATGCTGCAATTAGTCAGGAGGAAGTCATCAAGAAGATGACCAAAATTCAAATTGAAAGAGCCCATAAAATTATCGATGACTATAGAGAGTGGATATACCCGCTGGATTGAGGTGGTCATTATCAATCAAAGTGGCACCGGTCTGACCGATGCCACTTTTTAAAACTTGCAAAGGCCTACTGAAGGTCTTTGGCGTTACCCTCGGCGAGTGCTTTCTCGGTTTCTGCAACAGCCGCAGTCAGTGCATCAAAAATAACCGGACCGCCATCTACGTTTTCCTTAAACCAGTCGTATACGGGCTCTGCAGCTGCTTTAAATGCTGCTTTTTCATCTGGAGTTGGAACGTACAAATCACCACCACCTGATTTGAATTCTTCATACGCTGCAATTGACTTGCGCTTGGGAGAGGCGAAAGTAGCTTGCTGAAGTGCAGAAAAACCGTCGACGACTACCTGACGCAGGTTTTCGTCCATGCCCATGAACTTATCATTGTTCATCCACCAAAGAGCGCCCATGTATGCATGGCCATCGAGGGTGACGTATTTTAAGCCTGCGTCAGGGAACTTCATACCCATGATGTCAGTGATGCCGTTTTTGGATCCTTCAACAACACCAGTCTGAAAAGAAGTGAACAGCTCTGGCCACGGGATAGGAGTTGGTGCAGCGCCCAGTGCTTTGACCAGCTCCTGAGGGAGATCAGCCACAACGGTTCTGATTTTGAGGCCTTTCATGTCATCTGGGCTTGCAACACGACGTTTTGTGTTAGCAAAGTTTCTCCAGCCGCCTGTGTTACCAATGGTCATCAGTCGAATCTGGTTGTTCGAGCTCTCCAGCGCCATCGAGCGCATGGTGCGAGTGAAGTCGCTGGTTAGCACGCCTTCGGCGACGCGGTCACTGGACATCAAATAGGGCAGGTCAAGCACCTGAACGTAGGGAAAGATACCAGCCGCACCACCGGAGGTGGAGATGTAAATATCAATAGAACCATCAGCGATACCCTGTAAGCATTCAGCGCCTTTTGAGCACAGCTGTGTGCCGATGAATAGCTCAACTGCAATCTTGCCGTTGGATGCTGCTTCTACATGGTTTTTAAAGACTACCAGGCCATCATAATCCTCGTCATTTTCGTTCGAGTTTGCGGTAGCACGCAAAGTTATATCTGCGGCGGAAGCGGTGAAAGATGACAGAGCCAGTATTGCCGCTGAAAAGATCAGCGATGGTTTAATTAGCTTCATTTTATTCCTCGATATTGATGAATATTGCATATGCAATTTTTTATTGAACAAATCCCGTCAGTCTGGGGATAGTCATAGAAATAGCTGGAAAGTAAGTGATCAAAAAGATCACAACTACTTCCACGGCCAGGAAAGGTAATATCGTTTTAGCGATTTTCTGTACGCGTTCTCCCGATACTGATGATGCCACGAATAACACCAGTCCCATTGGTGGTGTCGCAAGTCCGACAGTGAGATTTACAGACATGATGATGGCAAAATGAACCGGGTGTATGCCCAGATCGACAAAGATCGGTCCCAGTATGGGGCCCAGTATAATTATTGCGGGCCCGGCATCGAGAAACATACCCACAATAAAAAGAAGTATGTTGATTAAAAATAACAGGATGAGTGGATTGTCGCTCAAGCCCAGTATGAATGCAGCCAGCGCTTCAGGTGTGTGACTCAGGCTCACCACCGTTTTAAAAGCCATTGCCGCGCCGACCAGCAGTAGTACAACACTTGATGTCATTGCCGCTTTTGACAATATCGCCGGCAGTTCCCGCCATTTGAGTGTTTTAAGAACATACAAGCCAATGATGAGTGCATAGAATACTGCGATCGCTGCGGCTTCGGTCGGGGTAAAAACACCAAGCAGTATTCCGCCCAGTATGATCACGGGTGTCATCAGCGGAAAGAACGCCCGGGCGAATGAACGTCCTTTTTCACGCCAGGTGGCACGCGCGGTCGCCACAGGAAATTGATAACGATTTGCCATAAATCCAACCATCATCATCAGGCCAATACCGACTAATATGCCCGGTACGATACCTGCGAGAAACAATGCCGCAACGCTTTCTCCCATCACGTAGGCATAGATAATCATAATGCCTGACGGTGGAATAATCGGTCCGATAACAGAGCTGGCGGCGGTAATGGCAGCGGCGAATCGTCTGGTATACCCCTGCTTTTCCATAGCCGGAATTAGCATGGAACCCAGTGCCGAGGTATCTGCCACGGCTGAACCGGACAAGCCGGCAAACAACATGGAAGACAAGATGTTTACATGCGCCAGTCCGCCACGTAAATGCCCCATCATCGACTGTGCGAATTCAACCAGGCGTTCAGTGATGCCGCCCTTGTTCATGAGTTCACCCGCCAGCATAAAGAACGGAACAGCCATTAGTGGAAAACTGTCCATGCCGTTGTAGACGTTTCGATAGAGCAGGGCGAGATCACGCTCTTGTCCGTTGAGCGCTAACATTATTCCAGGCGCTGCAAGCATGCCAAAAAATACAGGCAGTCCGATAAACAAAAATATCAGGAACAGTGGCAGGAACCAGATAAGCATCAGCTGGCTCCAGCCGACGGCGTGGGTGAATCGGCTGTGGTATCCGATAGAAAGGGAGATTGATGATCCCCTTTAATTAGTGATGCCAGTGACCGCAGTATTAATTCTATATTGACGCTGGTCAGTAAAATCAAGCCAATCCACAAAGACGAGTACATGTAAACAAGCTTGAGCTTGATGCTTTGCATGCCGATAAGACTGAGTGGAACTTTTAGTGAAGCGGATGAGAATAACCAGCCGCTGTTGACATGCTTTAATCCAAGTTTTATCCCGACCACAAGAACTAATAACGATACCAGTAACAAAAACAGAGACAGTGCCGCTGCGGCACGTCTGCCCAGAAACTCAGGCAGCATATCTATCGCAACAAAGCCACCATGACGATACGCCACCGGTGCCATCAGGCCTGTCATCCATAGCATGCAAAAACGCGCAAACTCATCCGGCCAAGGTAAAGCGTTTCCAATTACGTAGCGAAAAAACACCTGAACCAGAATGGCAGCGACCATTAACGCAATTGCGGCAACGGCGAAAACTCTGGCTATCCTGAGAACACCGCTATTCAGTGCGCCAATGCCCTTGATGAGGCCGGTTAGTATTGTCATCCGTTTGCCAGTCTGGCGGCGAAGTAGATGAAAATGTCTTTATTCATGCGGCTCCGGTAAAACGTCCGTACTCACCGCCCATAAACATCAGCGGTTCTCCGCCAAAGTTTGCGGCTTTTAGCACTCGGCCAACCACAATTGCGTGATCTCCACCGTCATGAGAATGCAGTCTTTCGCATTCAAATCTTGCAACCGTATTTTCGATAAGTGGATTGCCGTTATCACCGGTATGCCAATCGCAATACTGAAAGCTTTGTGCGTCCCTGGCGAATCTTGCGGCCAGATCTGCCTGGGCGTGATCGAGTACATGGATAGCGTAGTGGCTGGCGGATTCGAAAATATTGAAATAGCTGGATCCTCTAGCCGGTGACCACAAGACCAGCGCGGGGTCAAGCGATACAGACGCAAATGAATTTACCGTGATGCCGATCGGACCCTTATCAGTTGCAGTGGTGACGATAGTGACGCCGGTACCGAATTGTCCCAGCGCGTTGCGATACTCGCGGGAATTTCCAGGGCAGGGAGTAAATTCAAGTGGTCTTGATGATATTTGTGAATTGCAATCGTGACTCATTGCCTAGGCGACCTCCTCGCCTCTGGCAAGCGTGTACAGCTCAAACCAGGTTTCCCGATCCATTTCTACCTTAAGTGCGTCCGATAAGCTGCCGATTCTTGCAAGCGAATTGGTGCCGAGTACCGGAATAATTTTTGCCGGGTGTCGTAACAACCAGGCAATGGCCACAGCATCAATAGCAACGCCATATTCTGTGCCGATGGTCTGCAGCCTTGTTACCAGAGACTTGATATTGTCACCAGGCTGAGCGCTAAAAAGCTGACCACCTGCTAATGGTGACCATGCCATCGGTACAATTTTGTTTTCCTGCATATAAGCCAGATCACCGTTAGTGAACGCATCTGTTGCTAACAGGCTTAACTCCACCTGATTGGTCTGGAGTCTGGCCTGCATATTCGATTGCAATAGTGTCCAGTCATAAGGCTTAAAATTCGATACACCCACTGACTTTACTTTTCCGGTCTTGATTAACGCATCAAGTGCCGCACCGGTTTCGGCTGCATCCATCAAGGGGTCCGGTCGATGTAGCAACAGCAGGTCGATTTGTTCGATGTTCATGTTAGCCAGTGAGGCATCGACACTGTGTTGCAAGTGTGCAGCACTGGTATCGTAGTATTTAACGCGTCGTTGTGGATATTTGTCGGACAGCAGCATGATGTCGCACTTGGTGATGATCTCCATTTGATCACGTAGTGCCGGGCTTGCCTTAATGGCATTGCCCAGTAGCTTTTCGGACTCGTAGTCGCCGTAGATATCGGCCTGGTCAAAGGTGGTAATGCCTTGTGACAGACAGGATTCTATTTTTGTCTGTACGTGTTTAGCAGAGGTGTCAGAGTCATCTCCAAGTCTCCAAAGTCCGTAGGCTAATTGGCTTATTTCAAGCGCGGGTAGTTTTATTCTTTGCATTATGTTCGTATTCCGGCCGCCAGTGGTACTGCGGGTGGTTCACTCGGTACTCTGCCATAGACTTCGGGCAAAGAGCAGGTTTTCAATTCAGGGAGTACCCGTTTTCCGAAAGATTCGCATTCTTCTAAATGCGGATAGCCAGAAAAGATAAAAGAACGGATACCCATCTTTTGGTAGGCCTCAATTTCACTGAGCACCTGATCGGTTGAGCCGACTAACGCGGCACCGCAGCCGGATCGTGCACGTCCGACGCCTGTCCAGAGATGGGGTTCGATATAGCCGCTGTCAGTGGCTTGTTCCCTATTCTTGGCTTGTAGTGATACGCCAAGCGAGTTTGCATCCAGTGCACGCTGGCGGATCTCTGTGCCTTTGTCGTCGTCCAGTTTGGACACAAGCTCAGCAGCATACTCGCGCGCTTCCTGTTCAGTGTCTCGTACAATCATATGGACGCGTAAGCCATAGTCGAGTACACGATTATGTTTTTCAGCGCAGGCGTTTACCGCTTTCATACGATCAGCCAGCTCTTCCTTTTTTTCCGGCCACATCAAATATACATCGCAGTGCTCACCGCACAGGTCGAGCGCCGGTGGAGAGTAGCCGCCAAAATAGAGCAGGGGGCCGCCGTTGATTTGGTAGGGCTTGACTGGCTGCGTTGTTAGATTGCTGAACTCATACACCTCGCCATCAATATTGATTTCATCTTGTGTCCACGCCTGTTTAAGAATCTGTACTACCTCGCGGGAGCGTTGATAGCGGTAGCCACTGTCGGCTTTTTCACCGGGAAAATCAGATGAAATAATATTGACCGTGAGCCGGCCTTTCAGCATGTGATCGAGAGTGGCTATAGTCCGGGCCAGCATGATGGGTTGCATTTCACCGCATCTTACCGCTGCCAGCATATTGATGTTTTCGGTTAGCGGGGCGTTAGCTGCCACAAAGCTAAGGGTGTCCTGACCCACCTGATAAGACGACGGACAAAGAATATTTCTATAGCCCAGTTTGTCAGCCGTTTGCAGCACCCTGGAGGTGTTCTCCCAGCTTGATCGATAATGGCTATCAGGTACCCCCAGATAACGATAATCGTCTGAACAAAGGGGGGCGAACCAGGATATTTCCAGTGAGTCTAGATCCGGGGAAGAAATAGGAACAACGGTCATCGGAAGAGGCCTCATTCAATCAGAATGTCGAGAGGTTAGCACCTCGAGAACAGTAAATCAATTGTATATCAATTTGCA
>CAZNOB010000019.1:0-25621 GCA_964574535.1 uncultured Granulosicoccaceae bacterium
GACTACGGCTGGATGCCGCAAGACAATCCAGTGCTATCAAGGCATTATGCTCCAGTGGATTTGGCAGAGTCGTTAGCTGCAACCGGTGTGACAAAAACTGTTCTTGTACAGGCGGCCCCTACGGTTGAAGAAACCGAGTATTTACTGGGTATCGCTGACTCAACGCCACATGTGGCTAAAGTGGTTGGTTGGATTGATTTTGAAGATCAGTCTCAACTACAGCAGTTGAAAAGACTGGCCCAGCATCCAAAATTTTCCGGTGTACGCCCCATGATCCAGAACATTCCAGACGATAACTGGATGCTGCGTGACGATGTGCAATGGGCTTTTCAAGCTGTTCAGGAACTCGAATTAACCTTTGACTGTCTGGGCTTCCCCCGCCACCTGGAGAATTTTCATCAACTACTCTCCCGTTACCCGGATATGCGATCGGTGATCGATCATTGTATGAAACCCCAGCTTCGCGACCATAGCCAGGCAAATTTTCAATTTTGGGCAGACGGTATGTCCCGTCTGGCAAAAGACACAAATGCATATTGCAAATTATCGGGTTTAGTCACCGAAGCAGATTCAGACTGGTCGCTGGAAGTGATAAAGCCCTACACTGATCATCTGCTGGATACATTCGGGGCAGAGCGAATCATGTGGGGCTCCGACTGGCCGGTCGCGAGACTAAGGTGTGAATACGAAGAGTGGTATAAGCTCTCTCAGCAACTGACGTCCCACCTGACCGATAAAGAAAAGCGACAGGTTTTTGCTGCCACTGCCACTGATTTTTACCGGCTCCAGGAGTCTGCACGGTAGAAGTCTTCGTAGCGAAAACACGCCATGGCGAGGGCCCGAGGCTTACTAAATGATGGTGCCAATATTTAGAGCGCATAGTCAATCTAACACCACGCAAATGATCGATAGAAAGTAACAAATGCATAAGCATGCAAATTTTTGTGTTTAGGTATTTTCGGCAATGTACAAACCCGTCCAGCAAGCACGATAAACAAACGAAAAACGCAAAGCGTTTGCTCTTGATTTACCCGCGTTTAATCACTCTCAAAATGCCGCAGGCCCCCGAAGGGCTGAGTGGTCGCAAGAGACTATTTGCTTCCGTTTTTTTGTCTTTCAAAAATGAATGCCCCCGGCAGGGATGTCCTGCTAATCGCGCACAGCGCACCACTAGCCGGGGCGTAATCTCCTGAACTATAGATCTATTGCGACTCGCTCTGCGGTTGACGAACAATTGCAGGCAAAGAGCCTGCATCACGGATGGCGCTTTTATCAACTTCATGAACATTAGATTGAAGTCGAAACAATTTATCGAAGTTGGCGATCACCAACACGCTAGCTACTTGCGGGCGCGGGTTAATCAGGCGTATTTCTGCGGTTGAATCAAAATGCGATCGAAGCATAAGCAGCATGCCCAACGCACAGCTGTCCAGGTATTCTGTTTGACTAAGATCAACCGAGACCCTGGTACTATCAGGTGTTAAACGGGAATATGCCTCCTGAAAGGAGTCATACAACATAAAATCAAAACGTCCTTCAATCCGCAGCGTATAGCCCGCTGCACATCTGTCTGTAGTTACCCGCAAAATCTACACATCCTTTGTAAAAGTGAACCAGTTAACACTGTGTAGAAGGACTATCGACTTTATCAATCATTGCTTTAACACTGCTTTTTCAACTCATTCCACATCACTATTTACGTGTAGTAAAGTATTACAGGCCAGCCCACGAATACTAAAAAGGATTTTCATTCCGGTTGGTTATGAGCCTGTTTTCGTGGTGCAGTGGAATTCAACTTCAACAGCTATCCGCTGTGACGTGCTTGCTACCTGCAGCTATAACCGATAGCTCGGTTTAACTTTTATGGGGCCAATAACCTGAGAGCGTTTTCTTTTAATATTAACGGTCGAACTTCATCTTTAAAAGGGGCCTTTTCAAAGTCTGCCAGCCACCGATCCGGTGTGATAGCTGGCCAGTCAGATCCAAACAGCATTTTCTTTTTTAAAATTGAATTGGCATAGCGAATAAATGTTTCAGGAAAATACCTGGGCGACCAACCGGACATATCGTAGTAAACATTTGGTTTGTGCTGCGCGACCGCCAGGCCTTCTTCCGTCCACGGAAAAGACGGATGTGCAAGAATGATTGGCATGTCTGGAAAGTCTACCGCGACATCGTCGAGGTGCATCGGGTTGGAGTATTTTAACCGCATACCCATACCGCCACGCATACCAGACCCTACACCAGTTTGGCCCGTATGAAAAAGTGTGATCACGCCTTCTTCCGCACAGGCTTCAAGCACCGTGTAGCATGCTTCCCGATCATTAGGGAAAAAACCCTGCATGGTCGGGTGAAACTTAAACCCTTTAACGCCAAAATCTTTTACCAGTCGTTTGACTTCACGTGCACCGGCCTTACCCTTATGTGGATCAACTGAAGCAAAGGGAATAAGTATGTCGTCATTCTCGGCACACAGCCCTGCGACTTCCTCGTTGGAATAACGTCGAAAACCGGTCTCACGTTCCGCGTCGACCGGAAAGATCACAGCAGCTATATTTCTCTCACGGTAATAGTTGGCGGTATCCTGTACGGTGGGCAGCATGCCCTGCGCACCTGCCGGATTTTTAAAGTAGTCCGCCATACCAGCCTGGAACTCGTTGTAACCATCATCACGACACTCATTGCAGGGCTCCTCAGCATGCGTGTGAAAATCGATTGCATTGACACTGGAAAAATCAACCATGGTGAACTGCCCTCTGTGTTTTTCGACTGTGATAATTGATATGAATGAAAACCGTTATACTATATAACAAATATTGACACGCAGACGCTGCGCGTTCATCAACATAGAGAGTGACCAATGTCAGAAGGTAATGATATTCCCGACGCGATCCGCACTGAAATTGACGGCGACATTGCGACAATAACTTTCAATCGTCCCGAAAAACGGAATGCCATGAACGATGCTCTTGTCAATGAGCTGGATGAGTTTTTTTCAAATCCGCCTGAGGGGCTGAATGCGGTGATTCTTACCGGAAGCGGTGGACACTTTTGCTCAGGACTTGACCTCGCAGAACATGAACAGCGAGACCCGATTCCGGGAGTTTACCATTCGCGTAACTGGCACCGCGTTGCCGAGCTTATAGAATTTGGCGGTCTGCCAGTTATCTCTGCGCTCTGCGGTGCGGTCATTGGTGGCGGACTCGAAATCGCCACCTCGACACACGTGCGAATTGCCGAACCGTCGGTGCGTTTTCAACTCCCCGAAGGAAGACGGGGTATTTTCGTCGGCGGGGGTGCGACGGTACGCGTTGGTCGAATCCTGGGGCCCGACCGGATGCGTGAAATGATGCTGACCGGTCGCAGTTACGGCTCCGAAGAGGGAGTGCAACTGGGTCTGGCTCACTATGCAGTTGAGGAAGGAAAAGCGCTGCCATTGGCGCTAAAACTGGCCCGGAAGATAGCTGACAACGCACCATTCTCAAATTACCTGATGATACAGGCGCTGCCGCGTATCGGTGATATGTCGCGCAGCGACGGGTTGTTCACAGAGAGCCTGGCCGCCGCCATGTCACAAACTTCGGACGGTGCTAAAGAAGGATTAAGAGCGTTTCTGGAAAAACGTCCGCCAAAGTTCCGTTAAGATTATGTGCAGTAAAATCTGCATAAGAGTATAAAACTGATAATGATATCCGGGAGTGCTAACAACATCCCGAATCCCGTAGTTCAATTCCATTTCGAAGAGCACTCTTGTTATTACTAGCCATAACAGCGCCGCTATCACAAACCGGATACGCAACATCTAATAAGTGCCTCTCACAATCGCCTATCAGCCGCACTTATCCTAACTGTAATCAATTGTGCCAATTGCCTGAAATGTAACTGTATTAACAGACTTACACTCTGGTTCACTGATCGATAGCGATAATTTCGTTTTCGATACAAAACCCTTTGTATAATTACCCAATACAAATGCATATCGCAACTTCTTGTTCAAACCGTACACTTATTGTTATAGATAGAAAAGATTTTGATCCATTTTTACAGGGCTCCAAACATGCGGTACCCGGTGCAATGACTATGTTATTTTTAGTACAAAGCAATCTATTAGACGGACATACCATTGCACGTGCGCGTCACATTTTTGATACTAATACTACCTCTTTTTTTTCCTGCACAGGCTTTCAGTAATTACCTGCAGAATAGTCAGCAAGTCCAAACACACCATTCGGGCATATACGCAAACTCCAATCCTCAGCCTCAGGGAAACATTGTTGCGCTGTCTATGTCCTGGCCAGCCAGCGATTATCACAATCCTTTTTCAACACACCAGACGGTCTATGAAATCTGGCACGACGGCTTGTACATAGAGACCGTGAGCGACAACAAGGTTGTTTTTGAGCTGGCTTTGTATCCCCAGTTAACCGGTGGTTGCTTTAAGATCAGACGAATCGACGAGAGAGGTGTTAGTCCATTTTCCGGACAGTCCTGTTACTCATTACCCCACGGGTTTAGCAACAACTGATATCCAGTTCAGTTCAACGACTGCACCAACATCGATTTCCATCGAAAGAGATGCATACTTGCTTGCCGATTTAACAATCCTTGATGCCTTCACACCTATGCTGTAAACAACGTTACATGTAATTCTGTATAAGCAAACTTGCCGTGTCTGAGTCATTGTACAAACGTTCAAGCAGGCTTGATCTGCACTCAAGGATTGAGTTGACATTCAGACTACCCTTCGCAGTGATCTCTGCATCTTTTATTGAAGGGGGTTGTGCCATCACCAACACTCTCACAATTCGTTGAGACGAGCCAATCGACTCGCTGGCCAATGGTTGCAGCCTTGCCAGCAGTTTATTGCAATAGTGTACATCTGTGACTACTTCGCCGTCATGATCCGGAGCATTCGCATGTGAAGGAAAAATCAATAAGCCAATATCATTTCGATCAGCACCGGTTACTACCACGTCCTGCACTAATTCCTCCAGCGCGGCTAGTACCTGCACTCTAAGGGCAGCGGCCTGCACCCGGGTTCCGGTCAGTAATTTAAAATCCTCAGTGATACGCCCGTCGAATTTAACACCTGCGCTCAGATCGTCGGGTTTTACAAACTTAACAGCATCGTTGGTGATAAAATAACCCTCTTCGTCAAAGGCCAGGATATCTTTTTCAGGCTCGTCGAAGTAGGCAGTAATCACATTAGGACCTTTCACTCGTATTTCGAACCGATCCCCCTGATAAGGAATTAGTTTTACCTTGAGTTCCGGTACCGGCACGCCAATCATGCCAGACTCAGCCCCTCCCTGATGATGCATCAGGCACGCCGGAGCGGTTTCTGTAAGTCCCCAGCTCGATGTCATCATCGGTATTTTCCCGGAGACCTCCAGTGACATTTTCTCAAGTGCATCCCAGACATCAGGCGGTAACGAAGCACCGGCATAAAAGATCATGTCAAGATCGCTAAAAAAGCGCTGTTTAAGTGAATGGTCTTTTTTAAAAGAATCAACCAGCATTTTATAGGCAATGGGAACATTGAAACTCATTGTACCGACATGCATGGACAAATTCTCAAGCGTACGGTCGAACATACCCTGCACCGGTTTACCATCATCAAGTATAAGCGTACCTCCGTTGGCCAGAATCATATTGAAGTTGGAATTACTGGCAAACACATGGTTCCATGGCAGCCAGTCTACAATGACCGGGGGGCGGTCAGAGAGCATTGGCAAACAACTTTGGTACTGTGCCTGATTCACCGTCAGCATTTGTTGTGACTGTGGAACCCCTTTGGGATGACCAGTAGAGCCCGAGGTAAACAATACTTTGGCCAGCGTATCAGGGCCGACAAGTTGGTATGCATCCTGGAGAGTTCTATCAGGGGTTGCGCCTAACAAACTGTCAAATAGTTCTGCGTGTTTTGGCCCGCGACAACTCACTAGCTTAGACACAGCAGACAGTGATTTGCGCTCAAGGGCTTTGCCGAATCTATCGCCATCTGCAGCGTATACCAGCGCAGGTTTTATTTTCTGGATACAGTAGTCAAGCCGGTTACTGGCTTCAGGAATCAATGAATATTGCTCTGCAAGCGGCGCAATGGGCACACCGATATAAAGCGCCGCCAACATCAATACTCCGTGATCAATCCCCGGGCCGGACAGCACAACGATGGGCGTATGCGGGCCCATACCACGAGCCAGAAAGGAACTGGCAATTGCCTGCACCTGCTGAAGGGTTTCCCGATAACTAATCTGACGCCACCCTTCTCCCTGGCGTTCCATTATAAACACGTTGTCAGGTGTACTGTTGGCCCAATGGTGCAACCAGTCTCCCGTGCTGTGTGCAACCGGACCAAGTTTCAGGTCAGACTGCAAAAGCAGCGTGCCGTTTTTTTGCGACAGACTTGTGACCTGATGTTTAAGGTACTTCGATTCGGGCATTATTGTTCTTCCGCAGATAATTCAATTTTCTCCAGCAGAGCAGAAAGGCGTTCAGTTTCCCGAGAACTCAGACAAGCCAGAAGCCGTGATTCATGTTTGGTGTCCATCGCGAGCGCACGCCGACATACTTTCAAGCCAGACGCTGTTGCAGATAGCGTAAACACCCGACGATCTAATGGATCACGTTGTCGCACCACCCAGCCGCGGGCTTCAAGGTCATCCAGAATTGCCACTATATTCGAGCGTTTTATATCCAGCGCCGAGGCGAGTTCTGACTGGCGAAGCCCCGGGTTATCAACAATCAGCACCAGTGCAGAGTAGGTCGTAATGCGCAAACCCAGTGGTTCGAGTCGAGCTAACAGGTCCGCCCGAAGCGAACTATAGGCGCGTTTCAACCGATAACCCAGAAAGCGTCGCAAAGTATCATCGTTGACAGACGTTTTAACTGTTAAAGCTGCGGAACGTGTTTGCACGTGACAAAACCCCGACATCAATGGTGATTACATTAAGATGTGCCAGCCAAAGCGACAGCTAGCCTGTGTACAAAGCACCGAAGGGCAAACCGAAGATTCCTGCTGCGGTCGAGGTTGCTATACGGCTGTATTGCTATGTATCATAACTATAAAATGTTAGTTAATTCTGTGTAAAGACGTATCAACCACCGAGCTGCTATCCTGTCACCAGTCTGAATGGCTGGAAGCCAAATAACAACGGCACTTGTTACTTATCCCTGGCGCGGCATTAAAAAAAGAGAGTCGATCCTGCAACATGATAGAAACTCCTGACAACAAACGCTTTATTACCGTAGCAGTAACAGACACCAACGGATTGCTGCGCGGTCAAAAAATAGCGGCTGGCAATTTAGACAATCTACTAAACAATGGATTGGGCATGGCACCGGCTCAACTGGCGCTGGACCCCACCGACGAAATATTACCTGTCGACGGCGTGACCGACGATAGCTCGGACTTTCACGACGGCCTGTTAAAGATCGACCCTACCAGCCTTCGCTCCATGCCATTTGAACGCAGTGAAGATGCCGATATCTATCTGGCAGAATTCACCGGTGATGCACAGGGGCTATGTCCGCGGTCTCTGCTACGAAAGCAGCTTGAAAAAGCCACTTCAATGGGGGTTCAAGTTAAGTATGGATTTGAACAGGAGTTTACTCTGTTCAACGAAACCTCAGCCACTATCATAGAAAAAGAATACGAAAATCTAGACACAGCCACACCACACGCAAGTCATGATTTGATTCTCTATCAATCGCTTCAGTCAGATCTGTACGCCGAAGTCGCCGATCTTTGTGATGTCATGGGCATTGATTTGGCCAAAATGCATGAGGAAATCGGTGCAGGGTTTATGGAGTGTTGCATCGGCGCCGGCACCGGACTCGAACCTGCTGATCAGGTGATTATGCTGCGGAATTTTTTGAAGGTGCTGGCAATGCGCCGGGGACAAACCATCACTTATATGCCCCGCTGGTCAGAGACTGCAGACAGTCAGTCCACGCATATTCATATTTCTCTGTTAAGTCCAGATGGTGAGCCGCTATTTTACGATGCGAATTCTGATCACAATATGTCCAAAGATTTTCGCCACTTCATGGGCGGTATGCAACAGATCCTGCCGGAGATGATGTTGATTTTTGCACCAACGGTAAATTCCTGGCGCCGCTACGCAGAGGGCACTTTTGCGCCACCCGCCTTTACCTGGGGAGTCGAAAATCGAACCACGGGCTTTAGAGTCGTCGGCGAACAACCCCACAGCCTGCGCTTTGAAAACAGACTGCCCTGCTCTGACGCCAACCCGTATCTGGCGATGGCTGCTACCCTGGCAGCAGGTCTGCACGGCATTGAAAAGCAACTTGAGCCCACTGCGCCCACCGTTGGCAACGGTTATATCCCCGGAGCAGGCGAAGGGGAACCACTCAGTCAAGACATGAAAAGTGCTATTGAGTTGCTGGCAGGTTCCGCCAAAGCCCGAGACTGTCTGGGCGATCGATTTGTTGATGCTTATGTGTCTACGCGCAGCGCGCAACTGGACACATTCAAAGACAAAACCCTAATCGATGAACGCAGGCGTTTCTTTGAATTGGGTTAGACAAATGCCTGATAGGCAGAACCTCTGCTGCAACCACACAGATGCTTACCCGGAACATTTCTCGCAAGAGCAGCTAAGCCGTACTAATAACATGATACCTGGGGTATAGAAGTAGCCTCGGTTGAGTCGCGGCAGAAATACATACGTTACTCATTACACAACCATAAATTTCACACTATTGAGATGTTAATCGCTATCCTTCGATTTTGGTTCGGCATTACAGGGCAGTCCATTTTATTGTCTCCGGTAATGTTTTTTGACATTGCTGGTAGAATGCCTTCAGGCAACAAGTTAACCGGGATTGATAGCAAGTGATAGCAATACTGCTGGTGCTCGCGTTTTGTAGCGGGCTTCTGTTTAGAAAACTCGGACAGCCGCCACTTCTTGGTTATCTGATTGCGGGGTTTGTCGCCAATGCAATGGGCATGGGCGATATAGAAACCCTGGCACCGATTGCCGATATCGGGGTCACCATGTTGCTATTTACCATCGGTTTAAAGCTGCGCACCAGCGAGTTAATCAAACCGTATATTATTGCACCCGCGCTTTTACATATGTTGATGGTAGTGCCGTTTACAGCGGCAGTCTTATTATTGTTTGGTCTGCTCTACCCTCCGTTGGCTTTTGACAGTGTCACCCCTGCATGGATGCTGGCATTTGCACTGTCATTTTCAAGTACGGTTTTTGCCATCAAAATGTTCGATGAACGCGGTGAAAATTCATCTTTCTATGCGTCAATAACCATTGGCGTTTTGGTGATACAAGATGTGTTGGCCGTGATCTACCTGGTGCTGCTGTCAGGCAACACACCATCGGTCTATGCATTGGGTTTGTTATTGTTGCCGGTACTGGCGCGTTTCTGGAAGCCCATGCTCAGTCGGTTTTTAGCAGCTATTGGTCACGGAGAGCTACAACTGCTATTTGGTTTTCTGGCGGCACTGGGTAGCTATGAACTGTTTGAATTACTACAACTAAAAGGCGGGCTGGGCGCACTGGTCGCAGGTGTCGTTATCGGCGCCGCCGACAATCTGCGCTCCAGGGAACTTTACAAACGCCTGGTTAGCTTTACAAATCTTTTTTTGATCGGCTTTTTCCTTCAAATCGGTTTCCATGGATTCCCGTCAATTTCAATGCTTTTGGTCGCGCTCTTACTGGGTTCACTTATTCTATTCCGCCCGGTCATTTATTTTGCGCTATTTACTGTATTCAGACTTCGAGCCCGTACATCGTGGCTCGCTGGCATCGGCCTATTTACCTACAGCGAGTTTGGACTGATTGTGGCATCCGTCGCTGTCTCAAGTGGTCATATCGATAATGAATGGTTGGTCACTCTGGCACTGGCCATTGCCATTTCGTTTTTTCTGTCTACCCCGGTAAATAAAATGGCGCACAAGCTCTACAGGCGACACGCCGAAAGACTGGATGCCTATGAAAAATCCCCCCGACTGACAGAGGAAACCATTGATCAACTTGGCGATGCAAGCATTGTGGTGCTGGGTATGGGGCGTGTAGGAAAGGGAGTCTATAACACACTTAATGAAGCCCGCCCCGGTTCGGTCGTTGGCGTTGAAGAAGATACCAGCCGCCTGCAACAACTAAGAGAAAACGGCTTTCACTGTGTCCATGGAGATGCGACGGATCGGGACTTTTGGGAACGCACCGTACTTGCCGACAGAGGAATTATTTTCGTTAATCTGAGTAATCACCGGGAAAACCTTACCGTGGTGAAGCTGGCCCGACAACTGGGTTATACCCAAACACTTGCGGTTCCCGCACTATTTGAGGATGAGAAAAAAGAACTGGAAGATCTGGGTTGCGTCTCTTTTAACGTATTCGCAAATATAGGTAGCGGATTTGCAGCACATGTACTAAATCTGACTGCACCTGAGGAAATCACCGCGGAGGATAAAGTGTAAGTATTCGATGTGCAGAAACAAAGGTCAGGCTATCAAGCAACAAAGCCTAACCACCACCCGCGATAAGAAGTTATAGCGTCACCATTATGCCCTCTGCAACGGGAGCGAAGCACAGCGAAAAGACCCGCCAGTTGCAGGCACACCATCAAAGCTGGTGGTGATCACACTATAACCCAAACGTTCAATAGATCGGTTAATTCGTGAGCAGGCCGGATGGTCACGTGCAATCAACGTTTGAGGGTCAATCGATAACACATTTGTTGCTAAATGCTCTCTTTCAATAGAATTAACTTTAATCCATTGAAACTGCTCCAAAAGCGACCAGGTAGCATCCGGGTTGCCGTCCAGACTATCCGGATGAATCAACAAATGCCCCATACCCAGAGGATTAAGACAACAATCCAGATGCAATTGTCTGTGTTTAACCGGTATCACGGTAATTCCTTCACGGGCCAGAAGCCGTTGCAGATATTCAGCCCCTGCCAGATTGCTCCGCTGGTTGTAGCCAACCAGAACAGTGGTGCGATCAAGCAATACGATATCACCACCTTCAAGCAACGCCCCGTCAGGAGGCCTTAAAGGAGGCACAAACTGTAACTGCTGTATAAGCGGCTCTATAGTTTGATATTCATCACTGCGACTCGAGACTGCCATATTAGCGACGAAAAACTGCTGACCAATGACAAAGCCTATATCGCGTGGGCAGGTATAGTCTATTGAGTACGCAGCCCCCGGGTTGGCAAACAATACTTCTACATGAAATTGCCTGAGAATTGCTACAAAACCTCTGAACTCCTTCAATAGCAATGCTTCATCAGGATACTCAAGTGCCAACACTGCCTGTTTGCGATCTGTCTCTGGTATGAACGTATACTCTGACTGATGACCGGCTGCGAGCATTTTATCTGGATGATAAGGCGCACCCAGACCGACGATTACCTGCTTTAGCGTCGAGCATTCATTGTTCACATTAAACATCGAGACGATCGGCCCGGACCAAATAACAATATCCTGCTTTACAAGACCGCTTCGAATAACCTAATGGTGTTTTCTTTAGTCATCTCTACCGGATTACCCCCCACACTTGGATCTCGAAGTGCTGCTTCAACCAGAGCATCTATGTTGGCATTTTCGACACCCAGCTCGGACAGTTTTTTGGGAATAGCAAATGAGTCATTAAATTGATTCACAAATTCACAGAACCCGTCAAAGCCTCCTTCAATGTCAAGGAACGCTGCAACACTGGTAAACCGCTCTCGAATCTGTGGCGCATTAAATTGCAGAACAGCAGGCATACACACAGCGTTGGTGGTACCGTGGTGGGTATGGTGAACCGCACCAATCGGGTGGCTCATTGCGTGAATCGCTCCCAGTCCTTTTTGAAACGCTGTTGCCCCCATCGACGCCGCACTCATCATATTGCCACGCGCTTCGATGTCAGCGCCATTGTTGTAGACAACAGGCAGATTTTCTTTCACCAGACGCATTCCTTCCAGCGCGATACCCTGACTCATCGGATGGTAGTGGGGGCTTGAATATGCTTCCACACAATGGGCAAACGCGTCGAGTCCGGTGCCTGCCGTGATAAACTGAGACATACCCACGGTTAATTCAGGGTCGCAGATCACCACCACAGGCAGCATTTTCGGATGGAAAATAATTTTCTTTTCGGCGCTTTGCGTGTTTGAGATGACACTGGCTCGCCCGACCTCTGATCCCGTGCCCGCTGTAGTGGGAACAGCGACCACGGGTGCTATCGCGTCGGCATCCGCGCGTGTCCACCAGTCCCCGACATCTTCGAAGTCCCATAGGGGCCGCTTCTGACCGGCCATAAATGCGATCACTTTACCCAGGTCAAGTCCCGACCCCCCGCCAAAGGCAATGACACCGTCATAGCCGCCCTCACGATAAGCCCTCACACCTTCTTCGGCGTTTTTATCGTTCGGGTTGGGATCTACATCGGCAAATATGGCACGTCCCAGTCCGGCTGCATCCATATGCTCAAGCGTGTTTCGGGTGATATCCAGATCAGCCAGGCCTTTATCTGTTACCAACAGGGGTTTACTGATCCCTGCCACACTGCAGGCTTCTGCAATCTCTTTGATACGGCCCGCACCAAAACGAATATTAGTCGGGTAAGACCAGTTAGCTGTTTGTGTCATAGTTTTATGTCTTTCATTGAATTGGTTAAACAGTGCGCAGATGTGGCAGTTGCCGCCCCGTAAAAAACCCGTCGGTTGATGTTTTACTATGCCCGTTCAAAACCACGTGCAATCTCCCACTGTGTAACAGCACCGTCGAAAGCTTCCTGTTCCCACTCGGCGCAGCGCGTGTAATGCGCTATCACGTCATCACCCATTGCCTCTTTGAGCATGGTTGAGTTTTGAAATCCCTGGATTGCAGATCTAAGCGTCGAGGGTATTTCGGTTATCGAGGTATCGTTGTATAGATCTCCGGAAGCCGCATTGGCCAATTCCATTTTATCCTCCAATCCCTTTAAGCCGGCAGCAAGTAAGGCGGCCTGTGCCAGATAAGGATTGACATCAGATCCGGGGATACGGCATTCAACTCTCACTGCTTTGGATGCTGCTCCGCACAGGCGGAACCCGGCGGTTCGATTGTCCACAGACCAGGCTGTTTTAGTTGGTGCAAACGTACCCTTCATAAAACGTTTATAGGAATTCACATAGGGTGCTAAAAATACCGTGTACTCGGGAGCGTAGTGGATGAGTCCCGCCATGAATTGCTTCATTAACTCAGACATACCGTGCTGACCACTGGCATCATGAAAAGCATTACTGCCATTCTGCCATAAGGACATATGCACATGGCTGGCACTCCCTACTCTATCTGCGTGCCATTTGGGCAGAAAGGTCGCGGCATGCCCCTGCTGCCAGGCAATTTCTTTGGTTGCGTGCTTTGCAAGACTGTGGTGATCAGCACAGGACAGCGCTTCGCTATAGCGAATATTCAGTTCTTCCTGCCCGGACTCTGCTTCGCCCTTTGAATTTTCAACCGGTATGCCGGCTCCGTATAGTGCATTGCGTAAGCGCCGCATCACCGGTTCTTCCTTGGTGGTTTGCAGAATGTGATAATCCTCGTTATAGCCACTGATGGGCTCAAGGTTCATATACTGTCGACGGCGCAGTTTTTCCAGGGAGTCCCGAAACAGAAAAAACTCGAGCTCGGTTGCCATCATGGCTGTCAGGCCCAGCTGTGTTAAACGCTCTATTTGTTTCTTTAATACTGCACGTGGTGAGTGCGGCACCGGCAGGTGTGTATGATGATCAAGAATATCACACAGGACCAATGCGGTTCCTTCAAGCCAGGGCAAAACACGCAGCGTGGTCAGATCAGGTTTCATGATGTAATCACCATAGCCTGCCTCCCAACTGGACGAGGCGTAGCCACCCGGTGTCCCCATCTCAAGATCTGTCGCCAGTAAATAATCGCAACAGTGGGTTTCTTCCCACGCACTCTCTATAAAGTTAGAGACATGGAAACGCTTACCCATCAACCGACCTTGCATATCAACAAGGCACACCAGCACGGTGTCGATTAACTCATCGTTGGCGGCTGTTTTTAATTCTTCAAGGCTTAACAGGCCTTTCATCGCGTTATTCCAGATAAATTATTTTGTTGTTCAATAATAATGACTACCGCTCTGTCTCCAGAGCGGTAGTGACGACGTTTATCCGTAGCGGTAAGGACGCCCGGCTTTCTGCATATCTTCGTTATACTGGCGGAAAATATCGACCACTTTCTTTTTGGTCTCTGATTCTGAAGCTATTTCATCCCAGAACTTGATTGCAGCAGTTTCAACCTGCTCCCATTCTTCATCGGGAATTGTGGTGAGCTTCAATTTATCACCATTCACTCGCAGATTGGCCTCACCTCCCCAATACCACCACTGGCGATAGTAATGACTCTGTTCCATACAAACGGTGAGCAATTCCTGTAAGTGCTCTGGTAGTTCATCCCAGCGTTCCATATTGGCAAAGAAATGACCAATCCATGCACCGGAGATGTTGTTCGTCAGAAAGTAGTTAGTCACATCTGCCCAGCCAACCGTGTAGTCTTCTGTAATACCGGACCAGGCAATTCCGTCCAGTTCACCGGTTTGTACGGCGACTTCAATGTCTTCCCATGGCAGCGTTACCGGAATCACACCGAACTGCGCCAGAAAGCGGCCCGCTGTAGGAAAGGTAAATACCCGCTTGCCTTTCAGATCAGCCAGAGAGTTGATGGGGTCTTTGGTCGCAAAGTGGCACGGATCCCAGGCACCAGCAGAAATATGTTTCACACCGACTTTGCTGTATTCCTCTTCCCAGATCTCCTTGAGGCCGTACTGATTAAAAAGCACCGGCACATCAAGTGAATAGCGACTGCCAAATGGAAAGTAACCACCGAACACTGTGACCTCAGTGGGAGAGGCCATGGAATCATCATCGGATTGCACTGCATCAATGGTTCCGCGTTGCAACGCCTGAAAAAGTTCACCCGTGGGCACTAACTGATCTGCAAAGAACAGTTCGATTTCCATTTCATCACCGGCGATTTTGTTGAATTTATCGATCGCGGGCTTAATGACATGCTCTGCGAGTGCGGTACCCGCATAAGTCTGCATCCGCCACTTGATTTTAGATTGCGCAATGGCGGGTGCTGCCGTAATTACACCGGCAGCAGGTAACGCGACTGCCACCTTTTTAATAAAGGAACGTCTGTTTGTCATGTTGTTATTCCTCGAATTATTACTATTACCGTCTTATTTACCGTAGACGGTTTCCGGCAGCCATAGTGCGATTTGTGGGAACACCATGACGAGAGTCAGCGCCAATACCATCACCAGAACAAACGGAATGATTGAACGATAAATATCAATCAGGGTTATTTCCGGCGGCGACATAGCACGCATTAAAAACAGGTTATATCCAAACGGCGGGGTCATATACGCCACCTGGGTGGTAATCGTGTACAACACGCCGTACCAAATGAGATCAAAGCCCAGCTCACCCACCAGAGGTATGTACAAAGGTGCCACGATCACCAGCATTGCTGTGTCGTCAAGGAAGGTGCCCATCGCAATAAAACTAAGCTGCATTAAAATCAGAATCATCCATGGTGAAAGCCCCAGTCTTTCTGTAAACAAACTTTCAATAGCCTTTACCGCACCCAGGCCATCGAATACAGCGCCGAAGGCCAGTGCAGCTAAAATAATCCACATAAACATGCAGGTGATACCAAGCGTATTCTTTAGTGATGTATCGAACACATGCCAGGTCATTCGACCTTTTAGCAGTGCCGCCACGAATGCGGCCATCGCGCCTATCGCCGAGCTCTCTACGAGTGATGTCCAGCCATTGATGAATGGCACCATCATGGCAAAAAATATAAACAGCGGCAGCAGCCCGGCCAGTAACAAACGGTATTTATCTGCTTTTGGAATATTGCGCTCATCTTTAGAGAGCACTGGCCCCAGTGACGAATTTATTCGGCAACGAATAGCAATATAAATGATAAACATGGCAGCCATCATCAGACCTGGTACCACTCCGGCAAGCCAAAGCTGCCCAACAGGTTGTCTTGCAATCATTGCATATAGCACCAGCACCACCGAAGGCGGCACCAGAATACCCAGTGAGCTGCCCGCCTGAACCACGCCTGTCACCATGCGTTTGTCATAGCCACGGCGCAAGAGCTCTGGCAAGGCTATTGTGGCACCTATGGCCATACCGGCCACCGATAAGCCATTCATGGCAGAGATCAATACCATTAAGCCGATTGTGCCGATCGCCAGGCCACCATGTATACCGCCCATCCAGACATGGAACATGCGGTAAAGATCATCTGCAATGCCACTCTCCGAGAGGATATAACCCATAAATACAAACATGGGCACCGTCAGCAGGGGGTACCAGCGCATCACTTTAATAGCCTGAGCAAAGGCAATATCAAACCCGCCACGCTCACCCCACAATAGCAATGCGGCAATGACCGCAACAAAACCTATCGCCGCAAACACCCGCTGACCGGAAAACAACAGCACCATCATGGATGTAAACATCAGCAGCGCGATTAGCTCATAGCTCATCTCAAACTGCCTCGCCGCGCAGCCGCAGGATATCTTTAAATAACTCGGATACCGCTTGCAGCAGCATCAGCACAATACCTGCACACAACACTGCTTTAACCGGCCACATATAGGGCCGCCAAATAGTGCGGCTTCGCTCAAGTGTGCCGGTTTCCTCGGAGCCTGTTACCAGACCAGTTAAAAACCCCACCGCGTCAGAGCCAAAATAGCCCAGTGAATAGGCCGTGGACCCGAGCGCTCCCCACAGCAACACACCCAGATAAACCAACAGGCAGATCACCATGATCAGATCTGTGATGGCCTTGCGTTTCAATGACCAGTTGTCGTAAAACAAATCCATCCGCACATGCGAGCCCATCTGCACTGCATATGGGCCACCAAGGAAAAAATAAATGACCATGGCAAATTGTGCTGCCTCCAGCGTCCATAACGAAGGCTGATCACCAAACTTGCTGAAGATGGACCACAGTAAAATACCCATCATTACAAATATGCCGTACATCATTAGTCGACCAACCCCTCGGTTAAAGGTATCGATCACAGCAATGTAAGCACGTAATATTTTCAAGATCGTAAAACCTGGTCAGTCAATGATGCTGCATTGCCTGGCTGCGTCAGTGCCGTACTTAACCAGCGCTCCAGGTGCGCGGCCATCTGTTGGCACTGAACATCGGTCTCCAGCAGATCATTGCGAATTTCGATCATCACGTTATGCAGGCTATTACGGATTCCATGCAGCTTTAGCGTGTGTGTCACGCCGTCTTCTGGCCCGTAAGGCTGGTTCCGTTGTATGCAGAATCCTTCAGCGACATCGAGAATCGCATCGGCAAGGCGGGCATCATCATCATGCAGAATACCAATTTCTACAGCACGCCTTTCACCGTTATAGACAGGCGTGAAACTATGTACAGTCACCAGTACAGGTTCTGACGGATGATCAGCCAGAATACTCGCTACACTGTTTTTAAAGGGTTCATAGCATGAGCTAATACGATTGGCTCTTTCTTTATCGCTCAGGTTGCGGTTACCTGGAATATCAAAAATTTCACTGCGCTCCGGCATTGCGCCAGGTGATTCCGGTGGTCGGTTACAATCGTACACCAACCTGGAAATCGCACCTTCCACAAGCACAGCATCCAGCTGATTTGCCAGATAACGTGCAGTGACGACTGCACCGGGATCCCAGGCAATATGGCTTCGGGCGGCTTCTGTACTGAGCCCGAGATTATCGTATTGAGGAGGGATAGTTGCACTGGCATGCTCACAGACCAATACAACAGGATGTTGGCCGTGGCTGTTATGCACAATCATTGCGCGCTGTGTCATTCCGGCATTCGACTTTAATGGCAACTTGTCGTGAAAGTGTTTTGTAAAGTATTATTCAGCCCAACTGTTAATGTCAATATATTTTCACCAGAGGGATTGCAATGGCTCGCAACACCGTCGCAGAACAACTGCGTGCCAATACAGAAACCCTGACACGTTCAGAACGACAACTAAGCGATGTCATTTTGCAAAATTATCCGGTCACTGGACTGGGCACCATCACCACACTTGCTGAAGCTGCCGCAGTATCTACCCCGACCGTAGCCAGACTGGTGCAAAAGTTGGGATTCAAGGGCTTCGCGGAATTTCAGCAAGCGCTGCGACGCGAACTTGATGAAACGATCTCAAGCCCGCTCACTAAACGCGAAAAATGGGTAGATGATGCCCCTGACGAACACATACTCAATCGATTTACCAAAGCGGTCATCGACAATATTGGACAGTCACTCGCAGAGGTAGACGCAGATGAGTTTGATCACGCTTGCGATCTGATCTCTGATCCGGAGCGCCGGGTATTTGTAGTCGGTGGTCGAATTACCAGAACGCTTGCAGACTACTTCTTTTTGCACTTGCAGGTCATTCGCGAACAAGTCACTCATGTGACTTCAAACTCAAACGCGTGGCCACACTATCTGCTGGATGTTAAGCCGGGAGATGTGATCGTTATTTTTGATATTCGTCGCTATGAAAATTCCACCCTGCGACTGGCAGAAATGGCTTGCGAGCGTCAAGCTAAGCTAGTGCTGTTCACCGATCAATGGACCTCACCGGTAGCGCTACTGGCTCACCACACATTTCGCAATCGTATTTCCGTGCCCTCTGCCTGGGATTCAAACGTGACAAGCATGCTACTGGCGGAGACAATGATTGCACAGATACAAGAGCGCGATTGGGATAATACCCGCACACGCATGGAGGCACTTGAAGAGATGTTTGATCGGACCCGATTTTTCCGCAAGTTCTAATAGAATTATCACAAGAAGAAAAACTTTTTAGCATAGGTGTCGATTGATCTAATACAGGAATGATTTTCCTCAACGACGAACGTATAGCCACAAATCATGTTATGGCCACAAATATCTCTGAGTATTTTATAACTGGCAGTCTTTAGTTATAGCTGCAAGATCAAATCAGAAATATTCTGCTGCTAGTCCTCAAACTCGGTATGAAGGGTTGCGTTTCGCCTGGCGTCGTTTTCCGCTTTTTTCACGGCAGCCATTGTTGCTTTATTATTATCAACCATCGTCTGATACGCTGTATATATAAGCGCGGCAGCAGTTGACAGCACAATACAGAATAAAATCGGCATTATCCGGCTGGTGGGCGACCCACACTTTGGGCAAGTCGTGTCCCTTTGGGTGATCTTTGACTTGCAAGACCGGCAATACACAATTGACATGAAAATACCCCAAAACAAAGCCACCTGAGAGCAACTAACACACAACGAATCACCGTCAAGCTATTGAACAGTATATGTGGATGAAGTGAACCATTATCAACGGATTCCCAACACCCAGATGGCTAAACAAGTATTAACGCAAAAAGCCTACCAACGTATCGGGTTGAAGCTGGGTCTGCCAATATGCGGTGATACAAATTTAATTTAACAAACTACGCTCCCCTGACTATTTGCAGTCGGTCACAAATAACTGTTTAATTTGTAAAGTCGCTGGCTGATGATTTACCTACAATCTGCAATCGTGTCTCTCTGGCGTGTTGTGCCACAACCCAGACGAGTACCCCCCCAGGAAGGAGAACCTAATGCCGGGCACCATCAAAACCCGCCCTTTCGGACGCACTGGCCATTACAGTAGCTTTACACTATTCGGTGCCGCTGCACTTAAGAACGTCTCCCGGTCAATCGCTGATCAAACCCTCGATACTCTATTGGCTTATGGTGTTAATCACATCGACACAGCGCCACGTTATGGCGTCGCAGAGGAACGGATAGGCCCCTGGATGGACAGACATCGCAAAGATTTTTTTCTTGCTACCAAGACCGGGGAGCGCACCGCCGAAGGTGCACGTGAAGAATTGCACAGATCACTTGAAAAACTTCGCGTCGACTCGGTTGATCTAATACAGATGCATGCTCTCTCCCATCCTGATGACTGGGACCTGGCCATGGGAGAAGGCGGCGCGCTGCAGGCGTTGGTAGATGCCCGCGATGAAGGATTGGTCAAACATATCGGTGTTACCGGGCACGGCTGGGCTATCGCGGCGATGCATAAGCGCAGCTTGACCCACTTCGAATTCGACTCCATATTACTACCACTTAACTGGGTATTTTACAGTGATGCGCGTTACCGGCGTGAATTCAATGATGTTCTGACTCAGTGTCGTGAACGTAATATCGCAGTGCAGACGATAAAAGCGATCGCGAGAGGCCCATGGGGAATAAAAGCTGAAAACTATAATACCTGGTACGAGCCACTCGATCAGCAGGAGGATATTGATCGTGCGGTGCACTGGGTACAAGCGTGGGACGACTTATTTATGAATACCGTAGGTGACGTTACCCTATTGCCGAAAGTGCTTGACGCCGCTACACGATACACCGGGAAGGCGCCAGACGATTCATCGATGGAGAAACTAAAACAGCAATCGACACTGACCTCGCTTTTCGGTCTTGGGCACTAATGTAATTCAGTACCTCTGAACCGATACAACTTGATACTCAATTTTTTTGTGCAATTATTTGTATATAACGAGCCGTGTCTTTGTAAGGCGACTGTCGGCCGAGGTGATTTTCCAGCGCGAGCAATTTATCCACATTTGCGCTACCGTCATAGTTCGCCAAAACACTGTAGTGGTTATAAAGACAGAATACACCGTAATCGGCAATAACGCTGAGCCCATGCTGTTTTAGCCACTCTGACAGGAAGCCCGTAGTGAAAAATGAGATGTCAGCATCGAAGACACCCGATTTTCCGTGTGGTTCATCAAGCAACGCGGGCAATTCGTCTAATTCGTAGTCATCGAGGGAGGCATCGTAGGGCACCGCATGCTTGTTGCGTGTCATTAGTGAAAACGTTCCGCCCGATGCCAATGGCGTCAACATCGCATTCAGTAAGTCTTCCCAGTCGTCGGAGTATTGAATAACATTATGGCAAAGCAATAGATCAATACTATCCGCGGCAAAACGTTTTCTGATTTCTCTGATATCAAATGAGTGGGTTTTAACAGCGTTACCCACACTTGGCAGAGGCGCGCTCGCCTGCAGATCGTGCAGCATCGACAGAGATGTATCAACCAGGTCGACAGTGTGCCCTGATTTAGCCAGCCGTAAACTGTCTATACCATTACCACCACCTGCATCAAGTGTCCGAAGGGGCTTGCCGTCTGGCAAATGATTAAACAGATTACGCGCTGATAGTTCATAGCGAATCTGGCCTTTAATAGATTGTTGCTCTTGCTTCCATTGTGGCAGCCCCGATTCAAAAGCAATTTTCTGACGCGTTGCGCTCAATGCCTTATCAAGGTTAATTTGTCCCGTATGCAGAGCTTTACCTATTACAACTCCGCTGATACCCGATTGGTTATAACACTCGACAACATCATCTATATCGCGTACTTCGCCGCCCACAATTACATTGAGCCCGGTCAGCTGTGCTAGTTCTTTAGAGACCTCCAGATCTGCACCACTCATTGAACCATCAGGCTGGATAAGCGTGTGTACGGCTGTCGTGATACCCAGTCGATACATTTGCACACCAAGGGTTACTGCCTGCTGACCACCTGACATACGCCAGCCATGGGTCATTACTTCCCCTTTGGGATCGGTATTGATTGTCAGCGCAAACCGCTCACTACCATGCTTGGCTATGGCTTGCGCCACCAACATCGGGTTTTCTACCGCAGCGGTGTTGATCAGTACCCGGGTTACTCCAATTCTTATGGCCCAATCGATGTCTTTCATGGTGCGAATACCACCACCGTATTGTACGAAAATCGGGAGTTCACAGAGTTGTTCGATCAATGGCCAGTTGTGAATGGCGTCTTCATCGTGCGCGGCATCAACGTTTATAACATGAACCCATTTTGCGTTTTGCTGGATCCAGTACTCAGCGCAGGCAACAGGCTCGGACAGTTCGGGGATAGCAGAATCGTCTTCTGCATTCTCGGTAAAATCATACGACTGACCACCCTTGAGATGCAGGGCAGGAAAGACCAGAAAATCACTGTGGTGCGAAGTGGTTGTTTGGATGTTATTTTCTCTTTGGTGGCGTGCGAACAGCAGAAAGTAATCATCTGTCAATGAAGTGAAGAACTGACATTTTCACAAAAATGCGCCAATTATAACATGAGCGCGCCGGGAACGGGCATTGAGTAGGGTTTCTGCCCTTAGCTTTCGAGTGATAACAATGTAGCTCAAGGGTTAGATCCATCAAAGGAAACTTGTTTTGAAAACCTGGCGCTTCAAATATCAACTGATAAAGCGTGGCACTTGATCAGTGATCGGAATTACTGTCTCTGCGCCGTTTCCAGAATAAAAACAGACCTGCCACCAGATCCAGAGCTCCTAATATCGAGATAAGTTTAAACATCGTGGCGCGCGAAGCCTGACGTGCCAACATTTCAGCGGTAGGGTCCTGATGAGTAATCGTGTTACCGGCTGCGAAAAAAAACGCAGCAACCAAAAGCAACAGTCCGGCACCAATTAGCAAATAGGGAAGGTTTTTATACATATGCTCTATATTACGCGTTTTTGGTTTCTTCAAAAATGAAGCGCCCGACAGGGACTACTCACCAGCCGTCAGTCTCCTGCAGATGCCATCGTAAATTGCTCACGCTTCAGTAAACAATAAGCCAGCAACACAAAAAAGCAGCTCAGGACAAACACCTTATTGATAAACCAGTTAGTCTGCCAAAGCGTCCATTCCGGCTGTTGAAAAAACAGAAAAAACTTGACGCAAATTATCGCTATCTCAACCAGCGACACGATCACAGCAAACCACCACAGATAGGCCGGCCGTGCATACAGAGCCCAGGCAAGCCATAGATGAATTACCCACCAAAAGTCCCAATACACATGTGTACCGGTTTCGTGATTGTATGCGGCGTCAAACACCAGCGGAAATAAAAATTTTATGACCAGGGTCCAACAGGCGAGCAGTATCAACCAGTGCGCCAGAAATATTCTCATTGATCAATCACTAATATGGTCTACCCTAATCGGCTGGCTGCATCAGTGGTGAATTCAGGAATCGGAACACCATAGGGACAAGCACCGCTACACACCTTGTTATCGCATCCCAGACAGGCTGACGCCCCCTGACCAAGCCTTGCATAATCTTCCACGGCCAGCGGTTTGTTACCATAATCTACATCGTACATGCGGGTGCGCAAAACCTCTGCAATGTCTACCCCGTGCGGGCATGCACCTTCACATTTATCACAACCGTGGTGACAATACTTACCCGATTGCAGTGCCGCATAGCGACCAAGCAAGCCCGCATCTCCGACTATCTCATCTGGCTGCGCGGATGCACCAATGTATTCATTTATTTTGCTGGTACTGGTCAT
Organism: uncultured Granulosicoccaceae bacterium; assembly: GCA_964574535.1. Classification (GTDB taxonomy): domain Bacteria; phylum Pseudomonadota; class Gammaproteobacteria; order Granulosicoccales; family Granulosicoccaceae. The sequence continues at coordinate 23,406 of CAZNOB010000019.1, forward strand.
TGAAATTATTGCAGCATCAACCCTCGGGCTTGACAACACCCATCGCAGTGCCGCTTGCGCATAGGTTCGTCCCTCACGTTCAAACTTACGCATGTCATTGAGCCTGGCCCCCATCAGGGTTTTCATTGCAATCACACCAATATTTTTTTCGCGCGCTTTATCAAGAATCGGTGGCAGATCGGATTGAATCGCGGCAAAGTGAAAAGTATTGCGCAAACGCGAAATCAGGTCGGGATCTTCACCAAAGTTATAAGCGCAAAGTATGACGTCGACCAAATCATTATCGATGGAATATTCCAGACACTTCGCTAACCGACTACCGTGCCCTGACATACCACGAAAACGGATTTTACCTTGCTTGATCGCCTTTTCGGTGAAGTTGGCCCACGCATCATTTTGCATACGCTCAACGTGATTGACAGCGTGATTAAAGTAGATATCCAGATAGTCGGTTTGTAATCGGTTCAGGCTTCCTTCAAGTGCTTTCATGAGATCAGCTTCACTTGCGCGGGCCTGTGCTTTAGTTTTAGAAGCCAGAATCACGTTTTGCCGATGACCTTTCAGGTCCTTCCCCATTGCTTCTTCAGACCAGCCAAAACGATAACTTTCAGCAGTATCAAAATAGTTTACCCCGCGATCAAGGGCGTGGGTGACCAGTCCCTCTTTCTGCAGGCTGGAGGATCCGAATCCGATTTCAGATATTTTCAATCCGGTTTTGCCAAGCTCAACATAGCGCTTTATTTCAGCAGAATCACCAAGCGCGGAAGCGGCGGGAACTGCTGCTGATAAAACAGCTGTTGTCTGAAGAAATTTTCTACGACTGACCATAACAGTTGAACGCTCTTGTTATTCCGTCCCCCGATTCTAGCAGCTTCGAACAAAAGGAGTCACCGACTGACTATATTTCAATATCGGGGAACTATCCGGGCCAGGGCGCTTCTAATCGCGCTCTGGCGTTGCTAAATAGACCATGTGCCTGACCCCCTTGTTCCCATGAGCGTAAACGCGTTTGTGCTGCACCTGCAGACCACACTCCTGCAGACGTCGACAAAATTGTTTGTCTTCAGTAGCAGACCAATAGGCGATTACGCCACCCGCCCTCAATGCAGTCACAGTTTTTGAGATCCCCTCCCGGCTGTACAGCCTGGTATTGGCTGGTGTGGTCAGTCCCTCCGGACCATTATCAATATCTAAAGCAATAACATCATAAGTCGACTTTTTTTCTAACAACAGCGCCGACACATCAGTAACGATCACAGTGGCACGAGGATCATCCAGCGGCCTTCCCGAGCGTTCACCCAAAGGGCCACGATTCCACTCCACTACTTCGGGCACCAGCTCTGCAACGGTTACCTGTGCCTGGTCACCAAGTTCTGCCAACACCGCTGCAAGCGTGAACCCCATGCCCAAGCCGCCAATTAAAACATGAGCACTGTGAGTGTTTGCGATTTTGCGACAAGGCAGATAACCCAGCGCATCCTCAGAACCGTGCCTGCGAGTGCTCATTAATTCACCGGCGATACCTGACAGTACGATGGTGAAATCATCTTTACCCTGAAGCAGACGCATGGTTCCACCATCATACGGAATCACCGCCTCGCCTATCACCGTAGATCGTGCCATCTTAATACTAAGCTACCTTCATTCTGAGTGGCCATCATGCCACCCTTGTCACCGCCCAACCAGACTGACGTATCAATTTTTTCTATCCCGAACCGAAACAATAGTGAAGATCTGGCAGGCAGATGATTCGCATTTCTACAATGATAGATCCATGGCCTTAGTCTTTGCTTTTCATACCATTGCGCGACCGCACAGACGTAACACTATTCTTAGCGGGGATTGTACAAACGAAGGACATCAGCGATTCACACAATGATGTTAAAGCCTTCTGATCAAGGTGTAGACCAGAAAAACACAGATCCGTTATGCAGTACACCGAATTGATCAACTAAAATATTGATTGCGCTGTAACGATCATCAATAGAGGTGATAGCGACCAACCTCATAAACGGTCGGCCAGGGCATCACGCGCCAATAATACCGAACTGACAACACCTTCGGTTGATAAAGAATCCTGGAAAGGAAAGGCTTCAATAGAAATTTGTCGGGTGTTAACTGTGGAGCAAGAGCTCTGGGGGGCAAAAATCCAGAAGAACAAATTTCACCGTAACCGCATTTCAATGTGCGGCATAAGAACACACCACCAGACACCG
>CAZNOB010000019.1:25721-33257 GCA_964574535.1 uncultured Granulosicoccaceae bacterium
ATTTCACCGTAACCGCATTTCAATGTGCGGCATAAGAACACACCACCAGACACCGAAAAGAATTATCTGGAAAACCCGCCGCGAGTGTTGTTACTAACCTTGGCAGCAGCTAATGGAGCGTTAACTGAAAGCCGTTGAGACAAGCCATCGGCATCAATAATCAACCTGCCAGTATCGTTCGGGATAAAAGTAAGGGTGTCGCCACGGTTATCCAGCATAAAACCAGCCAGCTGGATATTTTCGATCCCGCTGCTTGAGATTACACCGCTAATAGTTGCTGTACTGTCTGCAACACTGCCGTTAATAATCGTTTCGCTCACCACATAGACAGTAAATGCCTGCCCTGATCCGGAAATAAATGAACCGGTACCAGTGGTAGTACCTGTGTTAACCCCTTCATCCTCGACTGACGTATATTCAACCGTCAAAGTGGCATTGTTCTGATTGGAAAATGTAATCGTTGTAGATACGAACTCATTCGCATTATCTCCAGGGACACTGGTTGCTTGCAACACCCGGTTGTTAAAGCGATAGGTTCCTTCAATATCAGGTGGCTGGCTCCCAAGATTAAATACCAGACCAATTTGCTCGAGAGCGTCAAGCTGACTTTGACTGTACACGTCGCTGATGGCCGGCCGTGATCCGTCAAATGCTGACCCGCCAGACTGGAGAGTGACTACATTCGTGTCATCGTCGCTGCTTCCACCGCACGAAGTAAGCAAATGTGTGGCGAGTACAACAAGCGTAAGTTGCCTGAATAGAATGGACATATTTCCCCTCCTTTTACCGGTCTTTAACGCAATTCTGCGTCAAACCCACCGACCACACTATCACAGGACTAATCGATCCGTCTAAGCCTTTTGATTTTAGCCAGATTCATTCCCTGCCGAAGGCCTTCATTTATCAAAAGAGCAAAACCTTAAAAATGTCATAGGCTTTATTACTTCACTCAGCACAACCCTGTGCTGCCCACTGCTTTAAAGCAGTTTTCAGCAGACCTCCATATGGATGATCGATGCGTGATAGTGCGCTGTCGTCCTTAGCCACATAAAACTCACCCTGCGTACACAGATTCTCCCGTTCCCAGGTATGACAATTGGAGCAGTTTTGATCTTTCCAGGCCGACTCATCGAGCCCTTCGATTGGTGGAAAATCGGGACTTGCGTCCGCTAGTTGTTTAATTGATCGCGCCGGAGTGTTTGTGTCATTCGATAACGGCTGGTCGAACAGTATCGCGACTTCTTCTTCGACAGGAGAGGCTACTGGAGCAGCAGTTTCTTCTACAGGGGTAATTTCTTCGGTGACCACCGGTGTTGAATCTGATACCACACTGGTTGAAGTAACAGGTTCCGCTGCGGCATCTGTCGCGGCAGCTGAGTTTCCAGTCGTTGAATCACTATTATTATCTGCAATGGCTTCAGCCTCGGCAGGGGATTCTTCAGTAGCCTGGTTGAGCACGGTTTCAGTTTCCGTGACTTCTGCGGTTACGGCTTCTTCAGTGGTTTCAGTAACTGTAGCCATTGGTGCTGACGACTGCGAATCGTCCTTCTGTTGAAGATAAAACAGAAATCCACCACCGATTACTGCTACCAATAAACTTGCCGCCAGTGCAAACCATTTGCCGTTTTTTTTGGCGGGTCGCGAGTCCAAAACCGGAGCTCTCGCAGGTCGCATTGGTGCATGATCCCCAGTATCGCTCAGTATATCATCTGCTCGCGTACGGTCAGGATAAGTGTGATCTCTGCGACTGGTGTTCACTCTTTGATTTGAATTTGTATCGGGCCAATCATCCGCTGGGCGAGTGTCATTTCCATTTCGCGCATGCTGCCCGGACCATTCACTTCTGTCTCGATCATGCAGCCTATCCGAACCATGGGACTGAAATAGCGTTTGCCAGTCAGTTAAAGTCTGTGGGCGGCGCTCGGGTTGCAGATTCAATCCGGCAAAAGTGGCGTCCAGGAATTGTTGTTCGTATCCCGGGTAATCCTCTGCTGACAACCGTGCCACACGATCAGGCTGTGAACGCAGCATGCAAGCTGATCGACCAAGAGAGTCATCAGGTTTTTTGCCCGTGACTCCCTGGTAGATCGTGGCAGCCAGTGAGTAAATATCGGTCCAGGGTCCCTGGTTACCATAGTCGGAGCTATATTGCTCAAGCGGTGTGTAGCCCTGACTGATCAGAGCGGTGAATTCACTAGTTTGCTGAAGTGATGTTTGCCTTGCTGAACCAAAATCAATGAGTACAGGTGTGCCGTTTTCTCTGATGTATATATTAGCGGGTTTGATATCACGATGGATAAAACCCAACTCATGGATTTTGTGTAAGCCTTCAATAATCGGATAAAAAATCCGTTTTTGAAAGTCCTGGGAAATTGAACCCTGTTCTTTAATGATAGTGGCAAGGTTATCACCACTTTCATATTCCATGACCATGTATGCCGTGTTGTTGGCTTCAAAAACAGAATGCACACGAACAATGTTGTCATGACTAAACTTGGCAAGCGTTTTGGCCTCTTTAAGAAAGTTGGCCAAACCCCACGAGAAATTATCTTCCTGCCCCAGGGTTAGTGGCTTTACACTTTGATCACCGTGACGATGTGCAAACGACGTTGGCAGGTACTCCTTGATGGCAACATCTCTGTCCAGATTGTTATCGTGGGCCAAGTAGGTCACCCCGAAACCGCCAGTACCCAAAACTTCCAGTATCGTGTACCAGCTAAGCTGATACCCCGTCGCCAATGGTGTCGCTGACATCAGCTGGGTTCTATCGTCCACTTATGATCATCCTTTTCATTACCAAATCTATTGCAGTGTTCAAAACCGGCTCGCAGTTACTAAAGCCGGTATCACCAGGCACAGAAGCCCTGGGTGTAGAATTCTGCTACTACTATCCCGCAGGACTGTTGACGGTTGCTGCGGCGGCAGAATCGTCTTCAATAGAAAATTCAATCCGTCGATTCTGCCATCTGCCACGTTTGGTTTCGTTGGTGGCAATAGGTCGACGTTCGCCGTATCCGACAGCAATTAACCGATCAGGATCTACCCGGCTGTTGATCAGATAATCAACCACACTGCGCGCGCGCAACTCTGAGAGAGCCTGGTTCATTTCTTCGCTGCCGGCAGAATCTGTATGTCCTGCCACAACCACCTTTAACGATGGGCATCGGGCGATAATATCCTGCACCGAGTCGAGAATAAGATCACTTTTCGGATCAAGGTCTGCGCTGCCAATCTGGAAGTAGACGGATTGAGTTCTGGACAATATTTCAAGACGTCCGGAACATTCTTCGCTTGAAAAATCACCAGAAGTCTCCACCGCCGCGGCAGCACCGGTTGGTGTAGCTTCGCGGGCTGCAACAACCGCTGTTGTATCCGTCAATACATCGAAAACCAGGTTAAAAGAGACCGAGCCCATGGGCACAATGGTAACGGTGGCAGCTTCTTCAAGTTTTTTTACGCCTTCGTCAAGATTGAACAGTTCGGTTGGAATAGAGATAGGCGCCGCTGACGCCACCGACACCTGACCGTTGGCCAACAAGGTCACGACAGTCTGGGTCTGCAGGGTTTGTGTGACCCCGTGCAGGTCGAGATCGAAACTCAGTGGGATCTGAACTCGCTGCTTTGTTGCGAGATCGACGAGTAAGTTCGGATCGACATTTGCTGTGACCTTGGCTTCTGCATATTTGAAGGTCTCAAACAACAGAAACCTCATTCTGACGTTGCGCAAGTCAACCTTGGTATCAACTGAATCAAGCTGAATGGTTAACGAAGCCGTTCCATCCTGATCAACCTGCCCCTGATAGCTGGCAAAACTGCTGGTCTCAAGCTTGGATCCGTTCTTTATCGTCTGAAAGGTCAGACTGGAAGTGTTCATATCCAGAACCCAACCGCCGGAAAATACCCCGTCACTGGCAGAGGTAACTTGACTGGTCAAACACAACAAACCCAGGAAAACAGACACTAAATACTTGTTTTTAATTAGCTTTTCCATAATCTTCATCCTTATTGAAGCCGTAATTCCCTATAGCTGAGGTCACTATCAGGGGAATTTTATTGACCAACTGTTGTAAACACAAAACCGCATTGAAATACCAAAACTGATACTAACAAAGTTTGGCCCGCCCAAGGACCGAAACTTAGGGAGCAGCAAGATCGTTTAGATAACGCAGTAGTCACCCTGCCACCCTGGACATCAGAATGAATTATAGAGCCTGATCAGAACGGATATTATTTGAATGCGGCAATGTCATTAAGTTGTTCGAATCCCTCTCATTGCTACGACAATCTTGCCATTTGTTGCTTCGCCCGTCGAATGGGTATCGATGATTCGATCGATGCCACGCCTTCAACTTTGGTGAGTTGCCCGGTAAGAAAACGCTCGAACTCGTGAATATCCTGCGTCGCCACTCTGAGTAAGTAGTCGCGATTACCGGTCATTAGCCAGCAGTCCACTACTTCGGGCATTAAGTTTATTTCACGTTCAAAATGCATGAGCCGATCATCAACCTGACGGTCAAGCTGCACCGACACAAAAACGCTAAAACCAAACCCGACACTTGTTTCGTCGATGATCGCTGAATACCCGGTGATGATCCCCTGTTTTTCCAGATTTCGAATTCGCCTTGAACAGGGTGTAGGCGTTAGACCGACACGCTCACTGAGTTCCTGATGAGGGAGTCGCGCGTTTTGTTGTAGCTCTGCGAGTATTTTCTTATCTATCTGATCAGGCATCAGTTTTCGTTCAATCGATGTGCATTGCAGATTTTCACTAAAAACCTGTTATTTGCGAGTAATTTCCGCCAAATAGTGGACTATATTTGCAGCAATCAGCCAATATTCACTCTTTCGCCAACGATATCATTACTACCACGTACAGCGCAAAATCAAGAGAACATTATTTATGGCAGGCCAGAGTCGGACCCAGGCATCACCAGATACAGACCCGATCGAAACCAGTGAATGGGTAGATGCTCTGGAAACACTCAGTGAGGTGGAGGGGCCCAAACGTGCCCAGTATGTATTGTCTCAAGTGCTGGACCGCGCGCGAACGCTGGGTGTCACCACGCTCGGACTTCCCTACTCCGCGTATCGCAATACTATTCCAGTCTCTCGTCAACCTCCTTACCCCGGTGATATGGAACTCGAGCGCAAACTTAATACACTGATCCGGTGGAACGCGCTGGCGATGGTAATGCGAGCTAACAAGGCGTACGGCGAACTGGGCGGGCATATCGCCAGTTATGCTTCTGCTGCGGAAATTTTCGAGGTGGGTTTCAACCATTTTTTCCGAGCACGCGATGATAGCTTCACTGGTGATATTGTCTACTTTCAGGCTCATTCGGCCCCCGGAGTGTATGCCAGAGCTTTTCTCGAAGGGCGACTGACAGAGACCGATATTTCTAATTACCGACTTGAAGTGCCTAACACGGGATTGAGTTCCTACCCACACCCGTGGCTAATGAAAGATTTCTGGCAAACCCCGAGTGCGTCGATGGGGCTGGGACCGATGTCTGCCATCAGTCAGGCTCGTATGATGCGCTATCTGCATGCACGGGGACTTACAAACTCCGATGATCGCCGCGTATGGGGCGTGTTTGGCGACGGCGAAATGGACGAACCGGATTCCATCGGCGGCCTAACGCTGGCGGCTCGGGAAAAACTGGACAACCTGACCTTTATCGTTAACTGCAACCTGCAGCGCCTGGATGGACCGGTACGAGGCAATGGACAGATTATCCAGGAACTGGAGGCGTTGTTTGTCGGGGCAGGCTGGAACGTGATCAAAGTGTTGTGGGGCTCTGAGTGGGACGCCCTGTTTGCACGTGATGAAAAAAATGTACTGTTGCGCCGCTTTGCAGAAACAGTAGATGGCCAGTATCAGAATCTGGGCTCAAAAGACGGTGACTACAACCGAGCAAAATTTTTTGATGCAACACCTGAAACGGCCACACTGGTCCAGCACATGACCGATGATGAAATACACGCACTGCGCCGCGGCGGTCACGATATAAAAAAACTCTATGCAGCGTTTGCGGCGGCAAAAGCACACGAGGGTCAGCCCACCGTTATACTGACAAAAACCAAGAAAGGATTTGGTATGGGCGGTGCCGGTGAAAGCCGAATGACTGCACACCAGGCAAAAAAACTCAACGTTGCTGCGCTGCTTGAATTCCGCGACCGCTTTGATCTGCCGCTGACAGATACTCAGGTAGAAAACCTTGAGTTCTATAAACCCGCTGATGACAGTGATGAAATTAGCTACCTGAAATCACAGCGCGCAGCACTGGGAGGAGCACTGCCCAAACGTTATCGCAACGCCACTACCGATACACCGGCATCTCCGCCATTACAAAGCTATGCAAAGTTCGCCATCGAAGCACAAGGCAAGGAAATGTCCACCACCATGACAGCCGTGCGCATGCTAAGTGGCCTACTGAAAGCTAATGACTTTGGTCCGCGTATTGTGCCAATAGTGGCCGATGAAGCACGTACCTTCGGTATGGACAATCTGTTTCGGCAAGTGGGTATCTATGCACCGGGCGGGCAGCTGTATGAACCGGAAGACGCCGGATCCATGTTGTTTTATAAAGAAACCGACGATGGGCAGCTTATGGAAGAAGGCATCAATGAATCTTCCGCAATTAGCACCTGGACTTCTGCAGCAACGTCTTACTCAAACCATAATATTGCCATGTTGCCGTTCTATATCTATTACTCCATGTTCGGCTTTCAGCGAGTCGGTGATCAGATCTGGGCTGCGGCGGATCAGGCAGCGCGTGGTTTTTTACTGGGCGCTACTGCGGGACGGACAACCCTGTCAGGAGAAGGGTTGCAGCATCAGGACGGTTCCAGCCATCTGATTGCAGGCACTGTTCCCACTTGCCGAGCCTACGATCCTTGTTATGCCTATGAACTGGCTGTGATTATGGACTACGGCATAAAACGTATGATGGATGAACAACGGGATGAATTTTTCTATCTAACCGTGATGAATGAAAACTACGCACAACCGACAATGCCAAAAGGCATTGAGAAAGACATCATTCGCGGTATGTATCAACTGCAAACACTGGGTGACAACGCACAACCGGTCGTACGCCTGGCTGGCGCCGGCACCATACTCAATGAAGTTATCGCTGCCGGAGAACTGCTGCAGGAACAGTTCGGCATCGCCAGTCAGATATATAGTGTCACCAGTTTTACTGAATTAAGCCGTGAAGCAATCACGGTTGAACGTGAAAACAGACTGTCTGGCACTGCCGGCTCTGTCGTTAGTCATGTAGAAAAATTACTCTCTGGCGATGCACCGGTCATTGTCGCAACCGATTATGTTCGAGCTCTGCCACAGCAAATCAGCGGGTTTGTTAAAGCACGACTGACAATACTTGGCACCGACGGGTTTGGTCGTTCGGCCAATCGGGAGGCCTTGCGCCGTTTCTTTGAAGTCGATCGGCAACATATTGCGTTGGCTGCAATACACGCACTGGTTTGTGAAAAAACTTTGCCCGCCGAAACACTGCAAAAAGCCATCAGTGA
>CAZNOB010000019.1:33357-35778 GCA_964574535.1 uncultured Granulosicoccaceae bacterium
GAGTGCGCCACTCGTCTCATCGCTGTTGCTGCCGGTCGCGAGTCGGCAGACACGGTGTTAAAAGGCGGGATCTGGGTCAATGTTCATACACGTGAGTTACTTCCCGATCATGATATTGCGATAGCGGATGGTCGCTTTGCCTATTGCGGCCCGGACGCCAGTCATTGCATTGGTGATCAGACGCAGGTCATAGAGATGAACGGTCGCTACATGATGCCAGGCCTGTGCGATGCACACATGCACATTGAAAGTGGCATGCTGACACCGGCAGAATTTGCACGCGCTGTTATTCCACACGGCACCACCAGTATGTTCACAGACCCGCACGAGATTGCCAATGTATTGGGTTTGCCGGGCGTGAAACTGATGCACGATGAAGCACTGTTGCAGCCGATCAATATTTACACACAGATGCCTGGCTGTGCACCTTCGGCACCGGGGCTTGAAACTACCGGTGTTGAAATTACCCCTGACGATGTAGCAGAAGCGATGACCTGGCCAGGTATTATCGGTCTTGGTGAGATGATGAATTTCCCGGGTGTCATCAATGGTGATCCCAAAATGCTGGGAGAGATCGCTGCGACTCAGGCGGCCGGTAAAACAGTGGGTGGACACTACGCATCACCAAATCGTGGACCGGCCTTTCATGCCTACGCCGCCGGTGGTCCCGCCGATGATCATGAAGGCACTTGCGAGGCAGATGCTTTGTCGCGCGCTCGGCAAGGTATGCGGCACATGATGCGCCTGGGGTCAGCCTGGTACGATGTTGAAAGCCAGATTACAGCGGTAACCGAAAAAGGGCTGGACCCGAGAAACTTTATTCTGTGCACAGACGATTGTCACTCAGCGACGCTGGTCAATGACGGCCACATGAACAGAGTGGTAAGGCACTCCATCGACTGTGGTGCTGATCCCCTCATTGCAATACAAATGGCAACCATAAACACAGCAACACATTTTGGACTGGAACGCGAGATCGGATCGATCGCACCGGGGCGGCGCGCCGATGTAATTATTACGTCCGATCTCAACACGCTGCCGATTGAAACTGTTTTAGCACGCGGAAACATTGTGGCACGAGATGGTGCGGTGGAAGTCGAGTGCCCTCACCTCAACTGGCCGGAAACAGCAAAAAATACTGTAAAACTCGGACGCGCTCGTACCGCCAATGACTTTGAGATCGCAGCACCCGCCGAAGCTACAAAAGTAGAGGCAAGAGTTATTGGTGTGATTGAAAATCAGGCGCCAACAAAAGCGCTCACGGCAACACTGTCGGTCAGCGCTGGTCTGGTGGTCCCTGATGCAGCCCGGGACATCTGTCAGATAGCATTGGTCGAACGTCATCGCGGAACCGGTGCTGTCACCAATGCGCTGGTTTCCGGCTTCGGGTACCAGGGAAACATGGCCATTGCTTCAACAGTTGCACATGACAGCCACCACATGATTGTTGTAGGAACCTGTCGCAACAACATGGCACTGGCAACCAATCGATTAGCAGAGGTCGGTGGAGGTGTCACGGTCTGGAAAGACAACCGCGAACTCGCACTGGTTGAGCTACCGATAGCGGGTCTGATGTCTGACTCGCCTGCCATAGAAGTAGCTGCCAAAGCGGACCGAATGGTGACCGCTATGGCCGACTGTGGCTGTCAGCTGAACAATGCCTATATGCAGCATTCGCTATTGGCACTGGTAGTAATTCCCGAACTTCGCATTAGCGATTTAGGCCTCGTTGATGTGACCCGGTTTGAGTTTACCGATTTACTGTTCGATGCCTGAACGCCTGTTGATCCAGAACGGGCAAATTACCGCGCCTGCCGATACTGTGTTCTTTACAGCCAACTGGGAAAAGACTCAATTGAATTGCTCAGCCCATGTAAAGTCAAAGGAATTTAACTCTCTCCTGCCAAAGCTTCACGCTGAGAAGGCAATTATTTACTAAAATTTAATACTTAACAGGATGCCATACGCGTTAACCTTTCAACCCAAACCCTCTCCGACGGTAACTATCTTGCTCACCCCTGTTCGCTCGTTTTACTTTGCATTGGCTATTCTGCCAGTCGCCTTGCCATTCAGCCAAATCACGTATGCGAACACGGTTACCTGTGAATTCAGCGACAGTGACAGCGACGGGGACGGTTGGGGGTGGGAGAACAATAGAAGCTGCCAGGTAGCAGCAAATGCCAGCTCATCAACAAGCAACCCAACTGCGGCCATTGTCTGCACGAGCAGCGAGAGTGATCCCGATGGTGATGGCTGGGGCTGGGAAAACAACCAAAGCTGTCAGGTTGTTGCTCATTCTAATGGTGCCGTGACGCCTGTCAGCACCAATAATACCCAGAATAATTTTGTTGTTTGCGAGTCTGCTGGCAGCGATCCGGATGGCGATGGCTGGGGATGGGAAAATAATCGCAGCTGCAGAAT
>CAZNOB010000019.1:35878-47080 GCA_964574535.1 uncultured Granulosicoccaceae bacterium
ACAGTCACCTGATCCCGAGCCCGCTCCAGCGCCGGCCCGCACTCTAAAGATCATGCCTGTTGGAGATTCGATAACCCATGGCGTTAGCACCGAAAACACCACCTCTTATCGCGACCCTTTATCCAGATTACTGAATAACGCCAACTGCCGCTACGAGTATGTTGGATCACAAAGAACCAACTACAACCACAGTACTTTTGTGTCACCACATGAAGCATACTTTGGTCATCGTGCTGATCATTTTTTAACCGGGCTGAATAATCGCGCTGGGGATAATCGTGGCATCGTCGATAGTATGGCATCGTTCAATCCAGACGTGGTTTTGCTTCACATCGGCTCCAATGATGCAAGGGAAGGACAAAACACAGGGGATATCATCGCCGAAATAGACCAGATCATCGCAGCCATTCTCAATAGAAACTCGTCAGCTCAAGTGCTGATCGCCAATATTATCCCGTGGTATCGCGCTGAACAATCTCAGGTGCGCAGGCTGGGCATTGCGATCGAAACCTACGTCGCGCAATTGTCGAACCCGGCAATAATACTTGTCGATGTATGGAAGGACTATAAATTGAGCTATATGGTGTCTGATCGTGTTCATCCAAATGCCGCAGGTGATAACCATATTGCCAATGCTTTTTTTGCGTCTTATCAGAACGCTGGTCTGTGCGTTAATTAGTGCTCATCCAGAAACAGAGGCGTAGCGGGAATAATTGAGGTGCGTGAGATTTTTGCCGACTGCATACGGCGCAGAAACAGACTTCATCTGACAAACCAATAACGATGTCCAACGACAGAAATGTCCTGCAGACCTATCGCCTGGTGTGCTTCGGCAATGATCTGTTTTCCAATGTTAATTCCTCAACATTTGCAAAGCCGATCAGTATCCCCGGGGGCTCTTTGTTGTCTGTCATTTTTTCAACAATTTCTGCGCTTCGGGTAATACGGTTATGATGGGCGCGAGTCCATTCAAAGTGCAAAGCCGCCAGACGTTCAACTTGATCAGCGTATGCCGGATCAGCGCCAAGATCTGTCAACTCATTAGGATCAGTCTCCAGATCAAATAGCATCGCCCGCATGGTTTCTATGTGAACATACTTCCATCGACCGTCAAAAATCATCACAGTGCGGGCATCTGCCTGATCAACCCCTAACGCACGACGCGCGTCTCTGGTTGAGTAATCGTATTCAGACACACAGTAGGGACGAAGAGTCTCGGTCTGGCCCGTTAACAAGGGCTGTAGCGACTTGCCTTCGACAATATGTGGTCGAGGAGGCGCACCAAAGAAATCCAGAAACGTTGGTGTGAGGTCAATACCTTCAACCAGCGCATCTGTGGAACGACCGCGACTTGCATCGGCTATCGGTCGCGGATCACTGATGATTAACGGCACTCGCGCAGAGCAGTCATGGAACAGATCTTTCTCACCCATCCAGTGATCACCCATGTTATCGCCATGATCAGAACAGAACACAATCATGGTGCTCTCTATTTGACCACTCTCTTCAAGGTAGCGAAATAACCTGCCCAGCTGATCATCAAGTTCTTTAATCAATCCCATATAAACGGGAGCGACCAAATCGCGTGTTTCATCGCGTGAAAAGCTCTGGCTGACGCGCATGTCCATCCATGCCTGCATAAACGGGTGATCAATGTTTCTCTCTGCGTCCGAACGATTTACTGGCGGCAAGTCTGTAGCACTGTACAAATTATTGTAGGGAGCCGGTGCAAGGTAAGGCCAGTGAGGCTTGATGTAACTCAAATGACACAGCCACGGCTGATCTTCACCGCGGCGCTGTTCGATATACTCAATACCGCGCGTGGTTAACCAGGCGGTTTCAGAATGTTCTTTAGGAACCTTTGCGGCTAACGGTGCATTTTCAAGCATCCACCCTGAGCGGTTCTCGCCATCGGGTCCAACGGCTGTATTGGCCCATTCTTCCCACGGGTTTTCGCCATCCATGCCGTGATCACGCAGGTATTGATCGTAGTCTTCGCCATGTCGATTCGGGTAGACAGACGAATTAGTGCCATCATCGCGAACAAACACTTCAAAGCCGCACTCACTCACGAGGGCACCTATAGTGCTGTCTGGCTCGATACCCAGTCTTTGCATGCCGTCAACATCAGGGGTCATATGTGTTTTGCCGACCAGAGAACAGCGCACCCCGCTCTCTCGCAGATGATCACCCAGGGTGGGTTCACCCACTCGCAACGGAAAACCGTTCCATGTCGAACCGTGGCTACGTACATAACGCCCGGTATAAAAGCTCATGCGGCTAGGGCCACAGATGGGTGATTGCACATAGGCACGGTTAAATGTCAGACCCCGAGCTGCCAGCCAGTCAATGTGAGGAGTATCAATATGGGTTGCGCCGTTACAGCTCAGGTAATCCCATCGCAGCTGGTCAGCCATAATCCACAATACATTCATATCTATGCTACCTGCGATTGTGAACGACGAAATCGCGTTACATGGAGACTCACTAACAAAACTGCTACTAACGTGGCCACCGCATGAACCTCTACTGCTTTAAACATCACCAGTGCTGCCAGGGCTAATCGCATCGCTATTTCAATCGCGGACAAGCTCTTTCGGTCAAATGCAGCAAGTGCGCTGGCCAGTAAATACAATGCGAGCGTTAACCTGGCCAGTAACCAGATCAGTGGGCCCAGATAAAGCTGGCCGTCATAGCCGGGTAAATACTTTGCCGCAGACGGCAGCGATGACGGGTCACGTACCGCCGCTTCAATCAAAAGAATTTCCGGGTACATGGCAAACACAAACGGTATAACAAACATCACAATGCCGGATCGTACCGCAGAAAACGCGGTTGCCATGGGTTCAGCCCTGGTAATAGTAGCAGCAGTGAAAGCGGCGATCGCCACGGGCGGTGTAATCGCAGAGGCCACAGCAAAATAGAAAATGAACATATGCGCTGTAAATATAGACAGACCCAATCCTGATAACACCGGCCCCATCAACAGTGCCACATTGATATAGGCTGGAACAGCCGGCATCCCCATACCCAACAAAATAGCCAGCGCCATGGTCGTAAGTAACGCGACAAATTGAAATACGCCAGACCCGCTGCCACCTAGATCAAGCGAGCGCAGCCAGCCCAGAACATCCAGGGCAATAAAATCAGACAGGCCGGTGAAGTTAAGACAAAAATCTATAATGGATACTGCTAAAAACATCAGATACAAGGTGGAGATTAGTACCCCTGAACCTGACAGTGCATCCAGTAATCGCTTAGGATGCTGACGCATGCCTTTATCAAGGAACAATAAAAAGCATAGAAGCACCACAGCCCACCAGCCCGCACTGCCAGCATCACCGGCAGAATTTTGCAGCAGTTCGAAAAACCAGGGAAGATCACTGGCGCGACAGACACCATTTTCAACCACCGAGTTAACCCCGAACATAGCCCCAAGCCATCCACAACCAATGGCCTCTTTAGGTGTTAACAATAAAAACAGTATTAACAGGATAGGCCCGAATATCATCACCAGATTTAATTTATCGGCGCGAGATAAAACCATATCTTCAGTGACAGCACCAATCGCCTCGATGCCCTGCTTGCGCGACTGAAAAACCGCTGATAAAAACAGACATAAAAAGTACGCCGCGGCCGGTATGGCCGCCGCGATAATCACTTCTCGATACGGCACAGCCGTTAACGCTGCCAACACAAAAGCGGCAACCCCCATGACCGGCGGCATGATTGATCCACCCGATGAAGCAGCAGATTCCATCCCGCCGGCAAACACCTTCGAAAAGCCCCGCCGAATCATCATCGGGATAGTCAGTACACCGGTCGATAGCACATTAACCACAGGCCCGCCGGAGATCGTGCCGAACATCGCAGAAGATACGATTGCTGCGTGTGCCGGGCCGCCACGCAATTTTCGTGTCCACAGGAAAGCCAGCTTAATCAGGGAGCGGCCTCCGGCAGAAGCGCCAAACAATCCGCCAAGCACGATATAGGGAAAAACCGTATTGAGAATAATATCCATAAACCGCCCCAACAGACCGGAGGAATTATTCACCAGGGCATCGTGTAAGCGCGGCCTGCCATCGGCCAATAATCGCGGTTCGCCACCGAGCTTGGTCATCAAATATTTATTGATATCTTCAGGACCATGGAAGTACCAAACCATAACGGTGATAACGGTATATCCGGCAACGGCGATCGCCACCAGCACCAGTGGTAAACCCCAGACCTTAACGTTGTACATCAGGAACACCATCACAGATAAACCAATAATGGCAACCAACCAGCCCTGAGTAGTGTTGATACATTGGGGGTCTTCAACAGAAGACGGCACCGGCAGTCCAAAGTCCTCTGCAAAGGCGATCTCTTCGGCAAGACTCTTTGCGATTAACGCAGCGCGTTCCCCGGTGACCTGGTCGATCAGGCAAACCGCTTCTATCTCGACCATGTAGGTAAGTGAGATGGCAATGGCAGACACCAGCAAGGCGACATCCAGCGCCAATCCCAGTTGACGTCGGAACGGGGTACTATTCGCAAGATCGCGCCATAGCGAGTGTTTAAGGGCGACGATAAACATCATCAACGCAAATGCTGCGGGGTAGAAATATTCGTACGGGTATTTTCTGATGACGAAATTATCGAAACCTAAAAATCCGTCAAACGCATCGTCAATGCCCGGTATACCGGGCATTGCATTCAACATTCCGACAATGACTAACAAGAGAGCAAGCCAGTAAACCAGCTTCTGGCCAAAGTCGGCTGGCGGGGCCGCTGACTGCGTTTCATCTGCCATAGGAATCTCTGCGGTTTTTAGTAACCATTGTTGTCACGGTTTTTTATTGTAAGAACTATTGGAACAAAATACGTAGGCCCCGGAACCTGTGCGATAGAGGTCTGCTTAACGAGTACATGCCATGGTCAGGACCCGTCTTTCCTTAAGCCGGGTTGCGGTCTTTTAAGGCGCATAGTGATTTTAACGTCACGAAAGCGATCAATGAAAGCGCACCGTCATGGCGCATTTGTAGCAGCGGGGGTTCTTTCTGAACAGGCTCCCGGGTGGCTGTCCGGGAATAAATGATCTACTGCCGAAGCGATATTTTGGCCAGCTATGTTGATCGATTTCGCTAAGTATGAATAACTATTTGCCTCAACCGATAAAGTATCTGACTCAAAATATCACTTCCTTGCTACGATCCTCATTCTCGCTGGACAAGCCAACCAATGCGGGGCACTTGTGACGACGACTTAAGGCTTGGCGCAGTCGTCAATAACATAACCGGCTTCTTCCCATGCTGCTACAGCACCTTCATGATATTTCAGTGGATTAGGACCACACATGCCTGACTTCACTACATCAACAACTCCATAGCCGGCATGGCGTGCAAAAGGGGCTTTCGCCTTGAGTTGATCAAGTGTGTCGATGTGGGCTTTGGTCAGCGCCTTGGCCAGCTCGAAAGACATGCTCTTGTTGACGATATCTCCGCCGATTGTGGCCAAGCCGCGGAAAGTGTCGTCTTCAGACACCAGCGTCACGCCACCTTCGCCAAGAGACGCGTCACTGATAGGTAATGTAAATGGTGCAGAACCCGGAGCACGCAAATATTTCTGAAAAGGTTCGGACTCAAATTTGTCTTTAGGGGTTGACCACACGGTCATGTCGCCGGAAGCAAGTGCCTGGGTTATTCGGCTGTCAGGGAAAAGAATTGGCAGTACCACGGCATCTGCCGAGCCATCAGTAATCGTTTTGACTGCCTGACCCCAATTTACCTGAACGCCTTTATAGCCCTCGCCTTCTTTCAGGCCGGTTGCCAGCTGAATAATTGCACGGGCGTTGGTCACTGCAGCGCCACGTGGCGGGCCGTTGTAGATGGTTTTGCCTTCCAGATCATCCCAGCCTTTCAGGTCTTTCGAGTCATAAGCGTACAGCGCAAAAATGCCCAGAGTCACTGGATAGAGTGCACGCAGATTGGCACCTAGTTCTGCGCCTTTGTCTCCGAGTTTAGAGTAAGGTCCGCGGCCATTGCTCAAGAGGAATGGCAGGATATAAGGAGTACTTGCTATATCGGTCTTGCCTTCAGCAACATTCTGCACTGAGTTGGTCAATGTTTGTCCATCAGCAACCTGAATGTTGGCTATGCCAGCGGCGGCGGCGACTTCAGCCAGATGCGCCAATCCCAGGTGAATAGATCCGCCGGGCGCAGCAGTTTCTGCGGTTAGATTTTCTGCAGCACCAGCGACTCCTGACAAAACTGCGGCCAGACCCAGTGCTACCAGTGATTTGATCGGTTTCAATGTATGTTCTCCTCATTATGCCGTGATTGTCGGCGCCACAATAGTATCCTTTTTTTACCAGCACCGTTGTCGGATTTGGCCACCGGCCGGTTTTTTTATCACGTGACGACCGAATCAGCGCTACCGGAACAAAATTAGTTGATCAAAACGATCAAGCTTGCCGTTCGCCTCAACAATACCCTGGGACGATAGCTCACCCGCGGTGAGGGTGTTTTCACACCAGATACCAACACCAAGTTGTACCAGATCGCGGGAAATGGGCTCGTGATTGCGCTTCGCCAGAGCGGGCTTCATGGCCCGGCCTCTCCCGGCCGCATCCTGCTGATTGGTGATATAAATTGAGTCGATACCAAAAGTTGTAAGTATTCTTGCGACCTCGTGGTCCGTGATGGCGGCGCGCGGTTAATCATAAATCGTAGGCCAGCGTGCTATCAGTTTTACGGTACGCCCGCTTGCCAGGCAGAATAGCCAGCAAAGTACCTACTGGTCCGGCGCTAACAATTAAAACATCGGCATCATGCGCGCGAGGCCAAATCTGCTGAATGAAGAGTATCGGACCTGCTGGTGCCGACAGCCAGCCAGAATTAGCCATACCCGCGTGTAACCGGAGACATCAACAGACCGCTACCCGCCGGGCACAGGAAAGGACAATCATCGAGAGGCTGCGACAATATTGTCGATACTTCCCATCACGATAAGTGAGACAGTAATGACCAGCAAACGCCCTGAATCTGATGTGATAGCCGATGCAACACGGTGTATATGGGCTGGCGAAGAAGCTTCACTGCTACAGGGTGCCACACAAGTCCCGGTGGTTCATAGCGTAGGCTTCGGCTACCAGGATATTGATGACTGGCAACAAGTGGCACTGGGTAATAAGCCAGGTCATATATACGGACGCAATACCAATCCGACTGTTCATGCATTTGAACAAAAGGTAAGACAACTGGAAGGCGCAGAAGCGGTCACCAGTGCGTCCACCGGTATGGGTATTATCAGCAGTACACTTTTCGGATTACTTGTTCCGGGCAAACGTGTGGTATCCGTTAAGGATACTTACGGTGGCACGAATGTGTTGTTCACTGAATTTTTACCGAACTTCAATATAGATGTCGTGCTATGCGACACCACAGATCATGACCAGATTGAAGCTGCCGTAGCAGAAGGTTGCGACCTTCTATATCTGGAAAGCCCCACTAACCCCACCACCAAAGTGGTTGATATCGAACGACTGGCCCAGGCAGGCAAAAAAGCGGGCGCTACCGTCGTTGTTGATAACACTTTTGCCACACCAATAAATCAGCGTCCACTCAGACTGGGGGCGGATCTTGTATTGCACAGTGCAACAAAATTTCTGGGCGGCCACGCCGACGCACTGGGCGGTGTCATCTGTGGCGAGAATTCACTAATACAAAAGATATATCACTACCGTGAAATCAACGGCGCCACACTGCACCCCATGGCTGCGTATTTACTATTACGTGGCATGAAAACACTGGCATTACGTATTCGCGAACAAAACAACAATGCCCTGCGGATCGCACAGTTTCTTGAGACCCACCCGGGTATTGAACAAGTCTTTTATCCGGGACTCGAATCCCACAGCGGGCATGCCATCGCAAATCAACAGATGAGCGGCTACGGCGGAATGCTAAGCTTCATGTTAAAAGAAAACAGTTTTGACGCCGTAAGAAAATTTTTACCAAAACTAAACTATGCACATGCCGCTGCCAACCTCGGGGCAGTTGAAACCACCGTCGGCCCACCCGCCACCACCAGTCATGTGGAATGCACCGCCGACGAGCGCGCCGCGATGGGTATTCCAGAGAGTCTGATTCGTTACTCTGCCGGCATTGAGGATTGTGACGATCTAATCGCAGATCTTTCGCAAGCGCTTAAGGTGTTTGGCTAGACGCGCACCGCTCTACATGTGTCATCAATTGATACTTTCAGCACTTCAGCTACATGTTCAAGTTCTGCTTCTGTGGCAATAAACGGTGGTGCAAGCAATACATGATCGCCTGATCTTCCATCTCGAGTACCGGGCATTGGATAGCAAATAAGTCCGTTCGCAAAGGCGATTTTTTTTAGTCGACCGGCAAAACCAAGCTCACAGTCGAACGGGCGTTTTTGTGGTTTGTTTTCTACAAACTCGATACCACGAAAAAAACCCCTGCCACGTATGTCGCCCACGCAGGGATGATCAGCTAACTGTGACTGCAGTACTGACTGCAGTTGATCACCCAACTCATTAACCCTTGAGACCAACTGCTTTTCAAGTATTTCCGTAAGCACTGCGTGTGCTGCAGCTGCAGCTACCGGGTGCCCAAGATAGGTATGTCCGTGTTGAAAAAAACCAGAGCCCTCGGCGATGGTGGCATAGATCTCACCGCTGCATAACATGGCACCGATCGGCTGATACCCGGCCCCTAAACCTTTCGCTATGCAAACGATATCCGGTCGCACATTATCTGCTTCACACGCAAACAGATGACCGGTTCTACCCATACCGCACATCACTTCGTCAAGGATTAACAGTACCCCGTACTGATCGCAAATTTCTCTGATACGCTTGAAGTAACCGGGGGTCGCCGGCACCGCACCAAGGGTCGCACCGACTACAGGCTCGGCCATAAACGCCATCACAGAATCCTCTCCCAGACGCTGTATTTCAGCTTCCAGCTCGTTGGCAATTCTTAACCCGTACGAATCAGAAGTTTCCGCTGGTTGACGCTCTGCGTATTCATAACAAGGTGCGATATGGCTGACATCGACCAGCAACGGCGCAAACTGCTCACGCCGCCATGCGTTGCCACCAGCCGACAATGCCCCCAGCGTATTACCGTGATAACTTTGCCGACGCGCTATAACATGACGGCGCTGTGGTTCATCGCGCTCTATATGGTATTGCCGTGCAAGCTTGATGGCGCTTTCCACGGCTTCGGAACCACCAGACACAAAATACACGCGTTCAATCCCCTGTGGTGCATTCTGGACAAGCAACTCCGCCAGTGCCTCGGCGGGCTCAGTGGTAAAAAATCCGCTGTGGGCAAACGCAACCTGATCTACCTGCTGCTTTACGGCTTCTCTCACACTTTCATTTGAATGCCCGAGACAAGACACGGCGGCTCCGCCGGACCCATCGAAATAACGCTTACCACTCGCATCAATCAGATAGCAGCCGTCACCGGCCGCTGCAACAGGAAATTCACCGTGACAATGGCGAGGAAACACATTTGACATGGAATACACCCGGTAGTTTGAATAGTTTATTTAGCATTGATCCGGGAATGCTACAGCGGCATCAGATTATGTTGTCGTCTGTTTCATTCTCTGTCCCTTCGGATCATAAACAGGCCCGATACATACACTGGCGCCATAGCGCGTACCGGCAAGATCTATTTGCACGCGATCATTATCTTGTAACTGGCTACTCACGTGTGCCAACGCAACAGGTTTCGCCACACGGTAACCGTATGCACATGAACTGGTGGTGCCTATTATTTTTTCATCTTTGTACACTGGCTCATGCCCAAGCGGGTTCACATTTGTATCATCAAAGAGCAGTGATACCACTTTATTATGTGCGCCGTCATAAAGTTTTGTCTGCATCGCTTCAAACCCTGTAAACCCGCCGTCCTTGCGAGTAAAAAGACCAAGCCCGGTATCCATCGGTGACAGATCAGAATCCAGTTCATGCCCGATAGCGCAAAAACCTTTTTCTATGCGCATAGATGTTTGTGCAAATAGCCCACAAGGCACTGCTCCCTCATTGACGAATGCGGTATAGAGTTTACGCACGTCAGAGGCTTCGGCTGTTATTTCCCATCCAGCCTCGCCCACATAAGAAAGCCTCGCCGCTCTGACTTTGATGCCTGCAACAATCGCTTCGCGATGCTTAAAATAGGCAATGGTGTTGAGATCGGGCCCCAGTTTAGCGGCGATTTCTTTAGCAACAGGGCCCATTAATGCAAGCGTTGCAAACTGGTGGGTCACGTCTGTCACTGCCACATTAAATTGATCCACTGCACGGATTAACCAGGTAAGGTCGCGTTTAATCGCATTGGTTCCTGTGAAAATTCGATAATGATTTTCGCTAAGTCGCTGTACCGTAATATCACTTTCAAAGGTGCCGGTACTATTGAGCACAGCGGTATAGATTACAGAACCGGGAGCACGACCCACATACCCTGCACAAACCTGCAGCATAAAGGACTGCGCATCAGGGCCTTTGACGTCGATTTTTCCAAACGAAGATAAATCAAATATACCTGCCTGCTCATGGGCGGCGTGCACCTCCCTTTGCACGTGATCAAACCAGTCCGACCGCTCGAAGGTGAGTCGTGGTTTTTCGATCGCGTTAAAATACAGAGGTCTCTCCCACCCATAGAACTGCCCCATCCAGGCACCAGCGGCGCGATACTCTCTATCCAGCGGCAACAAAGTAAGGTCTCTGGCTGTACGTAGTTGCTTCGAGGGATAGCTGATATCGTAATGAGTTCCCAAAATCTCGGGTGCACGCGCCATCAGATGATCCAGAGAGTTAAACACCGGGGCAAAACGCATTGCATCGGCCTCTGATAAATCATACGCAGTCTTACCGTGCACCATGCAATGCGCCAGATTCATTCCTGCTCCGCCACCAGAGGCCAGCCCGACGGAATTTAAACCACAGCCAAGATACAGTCCTTTTGTCTCTGCAGTTTCCCCCAACATAAAGGATCCATCGGGAGTAAAACTTTCGGGGCCATTGAGCAACATCCTGATCTCTGCAGATTCCAGTACCGGCAGTCTGTGCAGCGCATGATGCATCATCGGTTCAAAGTGATCCCAGTCTTCGGGCAGTAATCCAAATTCAAAATCGGCATCCAGCACACCGGGTGGTATCGCTTTACCCATTGGCTCGAAACA
>CAZNOB010000020.1:0-2766 GCA_964574535.1 uncultured Granulosicoccaceae bacterium
GGTAAAATCTCACGCACCTCAGTGATTCTCGCTACGCACCTGTTTCTGGATGAGCACTAGTTAGCCGTAGTCAGACATGTTTTTAATTCTACCAAAAATGATTCGAATTATTCCTTGTTCAGGGGGAACTGTAACTTGTTAGAGAATAAACTAAATCTTTTATCTTCGGCCCTGGCGGCGATTCTAATATTGGGCGGGTGTGATTCCGCTTCGTTCGCTCCGGAAAGTGAAGAGATCGATGTCAGGCTAGTCTTTGATTCAGAAGGGAATGTCCTGAACCTTTTACCAGTTCCTGAATCTGCTGCGGCATCGTGTACTGCTACAGCTTATTCCATAAAATCAGCGACTAGTCCGGATAAATTCGATGATGATTTCTCTCCCGCCAGAGCAATAGATGGCAAGCTTGGCCAGTCCTCCAGGTGGTCTTCGAAAGGCCAGGGCAGATCAATAACTTTTGATCTGGGATCTACAGAGATCGTAGATTACATTCAAACCGCCTGGTATAAAGCCAACATAAGAACGGCATTCTTTGACGTAGATACTTCGATAGATGGAACGACCTGGACAAGTGTACTTTCAGGCGCGACGGCTCAGGGTTCAGAAGGATTCATCGGGTTTGACTTACAGGCGACTAATGCGCGCTTTGTGAAAATAATCGGGCAGGGAAATTCATTGTCTGCATGGAACAGCCTCATTGAAGCCAGAATCTTTGGTTGCCATGCGTCCACACCACCTGGGCCATCTGCTCCGGCGGGGGACAATCTGGTATCAAATGGTACATTTGAAGATGGGTTGACTGGCTGGGAGGAGACAGAGCCGGTATTCCAGTCTGGACAGGTATACGAAGGGTCCGGCTCGGCCAAGATAGAAGACGAAGGATCGATCAGTCAGGTTCTGGCTGTTAAATCGAACACTTCTTATCGAGTGTCGGCGCAGGTCGAGGGTGAAGGTGTCATAGGAGTTGTTGTTGCAGGTAGTACGACGGTTGCCCGTGGAACCGGTCGTGACTACGATCGTGTGGCATTCGATTTTAACAGTGGCGGTAACAGTGAGGTTCGGATTTTTGCAAACGCTGTTTCTGGTACTGTCCGTATTGATAACTTTGAAGTTGTCGAAGCAGGTGATGCAGTTGAAGCACCACAAACGCCTCCACCACAAACCCCAACGCCACAAATTCCGCCACCACAAACTCCAGCGCCAACCCCACCGGCCCCGGGAGGGACAGGCAATGATGTTAATGTGGTTTTTAATGGCACATTTGAAAATAACCTTTCTGGCTGGGCTCAGATAGAGCCCGCACAAAGCTCCTCGGAGGCCTACGAAGGAAACGGTTCAGCCAAGATCTTTTCTTTGGGCTCGATATCACAGAAAGTATTCCTGCAGCCCAATTCGCGTTACCGGATGTCGACAATGATTGAAGGGACTCCCACCATTGGAATTAGAGTCGGCGGTAATACTATTGACGTCAGGGGCAGTGGCTCAAACGACTACGTTCCCGTTTCATTTGAGTTTAATACCGGCAACGCCGACAACGGTGAGATCTTTGCCAGGGCGTCTTCTTCCTCTGAATCTGCGCGCGTAGATAATGTCGAACTTTTTAAAATAAGTGATAACCCGATTGTTGGGCCGGCCCCTGTCGACCCGAATACCGTGTTTGATTTTTCGATCTGGGAAGTGGAGGGCGAGACACCGATTACGCGCACTGGTTTGTTGTCGTACAAAGCACTGGAGCAGTGTGTTATTACACCCAACGGCAATGGTTGTCGTCATGAGCAAAAGGTTTTGCAGTCCGAACGTTATGGTCTAACAGAACAATATGAGCGTTTCTCGGCTGATATTGAGGCTAACCTGAGTCGAGGGTCGGAAACAATTGTTGTTCAGCATCACCCCGAGGAAACCGGAACCTTGTCTGCTTTATATATCTCGGATAACGCCTTGAGTGTTGTTTATCCGGAGGTGAAAAACGGAATAGCAAACGACGGAGTCTTTGATGTCTATGTCACGATACGCAAGCCGGACGGCACCCGAGACAACGAGGTCGTGATTTTGGGTACAGTGACTAGTGGCGAAATCTTTCATTATGAAGTCATAAATGACCACGGTACGTTAACCATGAGTGCCCTGGGCGAGAGAGCTACAGTGACGTCTGCTGACAGTTCCAGCAGTTACCTCAAGTTCGGCAACTACCAACAAGCTCGGGATCCTGTTTCACGGGATCGATTGAGCTTGCCGAAGCCACACAGCGCCGAGGCTCGGGATAAATTTCTGGACTACTATGCTTCTTATGGAATGACTGAGTCGGAAATTGTATTCCGGAATGTGTTCTATCAGCGCATCATTGATTAATCAGGAAGCAGGGCATTCTCTGCCGTGGTGCTTCAGGCTAGTCATGCGCCATCTGGTTTCCGTCTTCGGTACTCGACGTTCAGAAGACGGAAAAAACGAAAGCAAAATACGAAAAATCAGACTCTGACAAGGCCTAATTGTTTGGCCTTCGTGCTCTGTCATCTGTTCCGCCATCGATAGCGCGACGGGCCCGCTTCCAGGATCAGTCTCAAAACTGATTAGACGCGGGTAAACAAGATCAGGAGCGATAAGAGAAAGCGCTCCGACTTTTTAGTCTGTTCCTCTGTGCTAACAGAACTCGTGTGGCGATTTGTGTATTGGCCAATCAGTGTTATTTAACATAAATATATATATACGCACTAATTGGCTCGGGAATGACCCTCCGATTCCGAAGGAACAGGGATAGACCCATGAGTCATT
>CAZNOB010000020.1:2866-25026 GCA_964574535.1 uncultured Granulosicoccaceae bacterium
ATTTTGATTCTGGTCGTGATTCAAAAACCCGATGGGTATTGAATCTTAAGGGTTAATTAAACACCGAAGCGGAACACCCTGATCATTAGAAATTCGGGAACGAAGTCTGAAAACGCATAGCGTGTCCCGCCTCTCGTCCGTCGGCTTATTCGACTTCCGGCTTGTCGGAATTTTCATCATTAGCAGTAGACGGAGCGGAGTAAGCGATGGGAGTGTCTCTGGGCGTCTGACGTCGGTCAAATTTGCCACGCCAGGGGTTTTTCCCTGCGTCGCGTTCTATTGCCTTCTGGCTGTTTTTACCTAATCTGGCTTCAAAGTTACCTTCAGGTACGAGTTTCAGGTCCATATGCGCTATCTACCACTATAGTTATGGTTGTCGAATCTTCGCGGTCGGTATCGGACAAAAAACTGATCACTTTAGCCTGCATAATTCTTTATTCGTGAGGATTCGGCGTCCAGAGTCAATAGTGTTAAACAGGTCGCTATATTGCCTGAGAAGTGTGACCTGCGCGCACCGAGGGGGATCGGGTGAAATATGACGTCCACTAGTCTGGATTATTCATGAGCCTAATTTCAGTCAGCATGGGGCGTCCAGATTTTCTTCTGGCGTTGAATAGACACACTGCTATTTTGAAAAAGGTGCGCAAAAAGTGATTTGGGACTGTATACATAGCATATTAGCTAATATTTACTTGTCGCCTTATGAGTAATCCTGGCTAGACAGTCTTTGTTTTTGGATTGACCATAAATTCATTGCAAACACTGTCTTCAGAGCAGTTAATTGTTTGTGGTCAAGCCACAGTTTTGCTTTTTCAGACTTTGGTTAGTTGGCCGGGTTGGGCAATGGCGTAATGGTTCGAATTTAACCAGCCAGTTCCATTTTTTCACTCCCGAGAATGGCGCTCATTCCCCCATCGATGACCAGGTCCTGACCATTGATCCAATGGCTGTCGCTGGAGACCAGAAAGACGATAACTTCCGCGATCTCTGCGGGTTCACCGGCTCTGCCAACTCGCGCGATATTTTTTGCTACTTTATCGCCAAACGCGGTGGCGAAATCTTGCAGTATTCCGGTGCTGACAGCTGCCGGGCTAACACTATTGATGCGAAAATTCCGTGCGAGCATTGATTCGGTTACCGACATGGTCATCACGATAACCGCCTCTTTGGATAAATTGTAAGCGCGCACCGGATCAATTTTTCTATCTTTAATAAAGGTGGGTAGTTCTGATGGATTAAGCGCTAACAGAGCTTTGACCTCGTCCAGGTTTTCCCGCCACTGTGCTCCGGCACGCGATGCCGTGCTGACAATTGATGCACCTGGTTGTAGTTTATCGAGCATTTCATCCAGAAAGAGTTTAAGGCCAAAATAGTTAACCCTTAAGATGGTTTCTTCCAGTCCGTCACGGGGCGGGAGACCGGCATTGTTGATCAGGGCGTCGAATCGTCCGCTGGCTTGTTTGACTGCGGCACGTACGGAATCTGCGTCACTTAAATCGGTCTGTATCCAGTGATCGACGTTAGCTTCGGGTTTTGTGATATCAAATGCAGTCACTTCGTGATTGTCGCGTTTAAGGCGTGCCGCAACGGCAGCTCCAATGCCAGTTGCACCTCCGGTTAATGCGATTCGCATAGTAAAAACCTTTTTTTAATGTGGTTAGTGAAATGGCGAAGCGATTTAGTCCATGCGAGTTGTGATGTGCGCCAGTCTGTTTAGGATACGGATAAGGATATTTAATCGGCTTACATTTTTAGGGCTGCGGGTCAGGTCCGGGCTGGAGTCTCTGCCGTAGGAATGTAGACCAGCAGCGTGCAGCCGTTTTTGGTTGTGGAATGATGTTCAGTGCCCGCTTTTAGCAGCACCAGATCTCCTTGTTGGTATTCGGTGCCGTCGTTATCTGTCAGATCGCCCTCAAGCAGAAAGAATTCTTCATGAGAGGTATGAATATGAGCCTCGGTGGTCATGCCCGGGGCCATTTTGTAGGCGTGAAAGCCCACGCCGGGTTCTTGTTCATCATTCAGCTGTAACACTGACTGACCGATATCTGCGCCGTGGGTGTCGGGTAGCATCTGGAATTCATCACGGAAAATGTTTGCGACCAGGCGTTCGTCACTCGAGATAGGTTTCATTGGGGCATTCTCTGTGTTGATGTTTTATTGAGCATACCTGATAGTGGTAAGAGGTCAATTAGCGGGATGTTGTCATTCAGTTGGGGTGATTCCCTGCCGGGGGCCTTCATTTTTGAAAAGACCAAAAACGACATGCCCTTCAGGCCGATTAATCATATCGTCTTGGCGCACCGGCAGGGTGAGTTAGCAAGTTCTTGCACAGCCCGGAAACAAAAAAGTCTATTGCCGCTAAACCGTCCTCTTCTGGAGTTGTTTTATGGCCTGGCCGATTCCTTCTACTGTTAAGGGGAACATGCGTTGTTTCATCAATTGGTGAGTTATTTTGATAGACGGTACTCGCTGCCAATAGTCCTGTGGCTCAGGGTTTAGCCACACGGCATGGGGAAATTTTTCGAGCACTCGTTCGATCCAGGTGACACCGGGTTCTTCGTTCCAGTGTTCGACGCTGCCACCGGGAGTGGTGATTTCAAATGGACTCATGGTGGCATCGCCCACAAAGATGACGCGGTAATCTGCGCCATAGGTACGCATGAATTCAAGCGTTGGAATCACTTCGCTGTGGCGCCTGCGATTATCTTTCCACAGGCGTTCGTAGAGGAAATTGTGAAAGTAATAGTATTCCAGATGTTTAAACTCACCACGCGCTGCGGAGAATAAGGCCTCACTCACCTGCACGTGATAGTCCATTGAACCACCTACATCGAAAAGCAGAAGTACCTTGATTGCATTGCGTCGCTCTGCAACCATTTTGATATCGAGCAAGCCGGCATTACGAGCGGTGGCGCTAATGGTGTCGTTTAGATCAAGTTCGTCCTGAGCACCTTGTCTGGCAAAGCGCCTGAGTTTACGTAACGCCATTTTAAAGTTGCGAGTGCCGAGCTCGCGCTGGTCGTCCAGGTTTTTATATTCACGTTTATCCCATACTTTGATGGCACGACCCTGACGACCACCTTTTTGACCGATCCTGATGCCAGCCGGGTTGTAGCCGTACGCGCCAAACGGTGAGGTACCCCCGGTACCAATCCACTTACTACCGCCCTGATGTCGCTTTTCTTGTTCTTCCATTCGTTTGCGAAGCGTTTCCATGATTTCATCCCAACCACCGAGTTCTTCGATTTTTTGTTTTTCTTCTTCGCTGAATAACCTTTCTGCTTCAAGTTTCAGCCACTCGTCAGGTATCTCGCCGATGATGTTTTCAAAGGTATTTTGAATGCCGGTAACATAGTCTCCGAACACTTTGTCAAAGCGATCAAAGTGTCGTTCATCTTTCACCAGCGCAAGCCGCGCAAAATGATAGAAATCGTCAATATTGAAATTGCCGATTCCTTCATTGAGCCCGTCAAGCATCGCCAGGTATTCGGTGATTGAGACCGGCACTTGTGCTTGTCGCAAACGAAATAGCAGATCAATCAGCATGATTAAAAGGCTTGGTTATTGTTTGCGACGGTTAAGGAAGACCAGTCGTTCAAATAAATGGACGTCCTGTTCGTTTTTCAGAAGTGCACCGTGCAGCTTTGGAATAATTGAATTTGGATCATCGGCTTGCAGTGCATCCGGCGGAATGTCTTCGGCGAGTAACAGTTTTATCCAGTCAAGCAGCTCAGAGGTGGATGGTTTTTTCTTTAGTCCCTGAACTTCACGGATATCAAAAAAAACTTTCAGCGCGGTGTCCAGCAGGTCTTTTTTTAATCCCGGATAATGGACATCCACAATTTGTTTCATGGTGTCTGTATCGGGGAAACGAATATAGTGGAAGAAGCAGCGACGCAGGAACGCGTCAGGTAATTCTTTTTCATTGTTACTGGTAATGATCACCAGTGGTCGATGTTTGGCGATGATGGTTTCACGGGTTTCATAAACATAGAATTCCATTTTGTCTATTTCGAGCAATAGATCGTTAGGGAATTCGATATCTGCCTTGTCGATCTCGTCAATTAGAATCACAGACATCTGATCTGATTGGAATGCCTCCCAAAGTTTGCCCTTGATGATGTAGTTTGAAATATCCTGCACACGATCATCACCGAGTTGTGAGTCACGAAGTCTGGACACCGCGTCGTATTCGTACAGACCTTGCTGCGCTTTTGTAGTGGATTTGATGTGCCATTTGTGTAGCGGCGCGTTGATAGACCCGGCGACTTCTTCGGCGAGTTGCGTTTTACCGGTGCCAGGTTCACCCTTAACCAGTAACGGGCGGCCCAGAGTAATGGCAGCATTAACTGCGAGTGTGAGATCGTCAGTTGATACGTAGCTTTCAGTGCCGCTAAATCGGTGGCTCATTCGAATCCAGGCTTATTGATTGGGGTGTGACTATTGTAAAGAGTCGCAAGCGCTTGTAAATGCGCAAACACCATTCCGAGCGTGCTTTATTCGATCGAACCCCGTCCGGGCGGCGGGAACTATTGCAGGCCAGATCTTTTGCGTAGCGCAAGATGCCCCATTGCCAGCATAAACAGCAGTGGCAGGACGGGGTCGATAGCGACTGATGAGTTCGACAGTCGTGGCATCAATGAGCAACCGGATCCGCCGCTGGAAGTGTTTACGAGAGCAGTGAAAACAGACCGATCACCCGTGGTTACCGAGAACTCGGTTTGATAGGCCCCGACGGATAAAAACAATTTGTTTTCAGCATCCATGGCGCTTGCCGAACGCAGTGCGACGAAAATACTATCGCCGTTTTGTACGGTGCTCTGGGTGGCGGTGAGTTCACCATCGTTCACTGAATAGAATCCTCCACTCACTGTAACGATCGCAGGGCTTAGCAGGCCGCTGATGGTTACTTCGTCTGAGCGTACTTGTGAATCTACCGCGGCGTTGGAGACGCTTCTGAAGGTAAACGGATCGGGTTGATCAGTGCTCAGAGACGCGGTGATTTCAAAGGTAGCCTCGCGGTCAATGGCACGATGCACGGACCGTTCGACAGCAATGTAATAGTCCCCGGCAGGGACGCGTGAGGCGACTCTGAAATTCAGTGAGCCGCCGCTGTCATCGTCGAGTGCCAGCACGCCGAGTTTGTCGTCCAGCAGGTAGGCATAAAGGTCTGATGAGGAAGAAGAGTTGATGGTAAGCATGCCGGCCTGCTGAGTGTTGACTTTGTAGTAGCGCATATCTCTGGTGCCGAACAGATTACCGCTCAGTGGCAGGTCAAGGGGCAGCGGGATGAACTCGTTTTCAATCAAGCGCTCTTCGGCGTTGCCGCTGCCGTTATTGGTGCCTTGCTGTGCGAGAGTGATTGCACGGGTCAGGTGCATGACGCCACTGCCACAATAATAGGTTGAGCACTCGCTGTCTGCGATAAATGGCGTTGCGCTGTCTTGTAAAATACTACGTACCTGCGCTGGAGATAAATCACTGTTAACACTCTGCATCAGACTGATTGCTCCACTCACCAGCGCTGCTGAAAAGCTGCTGCCTGTCTCGGTCTGATAAGTTTGTCCCTCAGAGTCAGAAGTGAGTTGGCCGCTATTGGTGGCCATCACAATATCGCGACCCGGCGCCGCCACTGTTACTTTAAGGCCATAGTTTGAGAAGCCACGGTCTATACTGCCACCCGGGGTGCTGGAGCCAACAGTGATGACATCGGCGCAGTTAGCAGGAGAGGATCGTAAGGCGTTATTGGCTTCGTTACCGGCGGCGATCACAAACGGGATATTCAGATCATTTAGTTCATTGATGACATCTTGCCAGGCGGGAGTACACTCGGTTGGGCCACCAATGCTTAAATTAACGACGGTGGCGGGTGTTTGATTGACCGGTAAACCGGGGACCGGTAATCCGGCACTCCATCGAATAGCATCGATGATATCGGCGTCGGTGCCGCCGCATCTGCCCAGCGCACGGGCGTGCAGCAGGCGCGCGTTCCAGTCAATTCCAGCGAGGCCTTCGGCATTGTTGCTATTACCTGCGGCAACACTGGCGACACCCGTTCCGTGCCAGCTGCTGTTGTTTGAGCCACAGTGATCGCCGGGGTCTGTGGGGTCGGCGTCGCGGCCGTCTCCGTCATTGGCGGCAAGAAAATCCCCAGGTGCGTCCGGTGCGACAAAGTCGTAGCCCAATGCCGGGATAGCGCGGTCCAGCAGCTCTGGGTGATTTGGCAGAACGCCAGTATCGACAATGGCAATAACTGCATCCTGTGAACCCATAGTGACATCCCAGGCGCCCGGTGCATGCATGCTGTACGGGCCTTCGTAAAGATAAGACTGGGTGCCAGTTGTAGTGGTTCCGCGATAGAGCGGATCGTTGGGTTCCTGGAGCGTATAGCGTCGATACTCCACAGAAGCCGTGGCCACGTCTTGCTGGCTGGCTATGAGGGCGGCCTGTTGCTGCAAGCTGGCCAGATTCCCTGGCCGACCTGTGTTGAGCAGTTCCTGATTGCGAGAGATCTTGCGCGACAAATCCACTCCCTGGCGATCACGCCAGGCAGCGCGGTCAAGGCTGTCCGTGCGTTTTTCATCACCCTGCAGTGCCGCAAGGCCGGCGCCGGTGTCTTCACTGCGATATTTGATGATAAGCCGGCCGGTGGGTTCGGCGGTATTTCCGTGAAACGAGGTTATCTCTTGTGCTTGTGCCTTGAATACACACAGACTTGCGACCAAAGACAGGCTCAAAAGAGGGTTGATGCGTTTTTGCGGCATAATGGGTCGAGTCAACTATGGTGCATTCTTGCGGCGATGTCTAAGTATCGGGTCATCCGTGAAAAATAGGACCAGCAAATTTGGCAAACATTCGATTACATTCAATAGATAATGTCGGCTGAATCACAGCCAGCCGTAGGCATGCCTATTTGTGCTCTATTCTGTCACAATGGAAGAACTTGTTTCGTTGCGCTCTGAGCAAGCATATGTGCGCACGCGCCATTCGGCAGGCATTCCCCTAAAATACTAATTAGCAAAGGAGTTGGGTTTGGGCAACAGACTCACAAAAATATATACTCGCACGGGTGATGAGGGCAGTACCGGTCTGGGTGATGGATCGCGGGTCCAAAAAGACAGCCTGCGGGTCACTGCTTATGGCACCACCGACGAACTCAACAGTGTGGTGGGCATGGTGCTGGCGCAGTCCATTCCAGACAACATCAGCGCGATATTGACTGAAATTCAGCATCATCTGTTTGATTTGGGGGGTGAGCTGTGCATTCCTGGTCATGTCGCGTTATCTGACAAGCATGTCAGTTGGCTGGAAAGGCAGCTCGACAAGCTGAACGAAGCACTGCCTGTCCTCAAGGACTTTATCTTACCTGGAGGTGGGCAGGCGGCTGCAAACTGCCATCTGGCGCGCACTGTATGTCGTCGTGCTGAACGCTGCGTGATCTCTCTGGGAGGTGAAGAAGAAATTCCTCCGTTCAGCATCATTTATCTTAATCGCCTGTCGGACCTTCTTTTTGTGATAGCGCGAGTTCTTGCTCGCCACCATGGTGGCAGCGAGGTGC
Source organism: uncultured Granulosicoccaceae bacterium (assembly GCA_964574535.1). Classification (GTDB taxonomy): domain Bacteria; phylum Pseudomonadota; class Gammaproteobacteria; order Granulosicoccales; family Granulosicoccaceae. The sequence continues at coordinate 10,425 of CAZNOB010000020.1, forward strand.
TCTGGCAGAGCAACCGGCCACCGCTCGATGAATCGTGAGTTAAACTTTCGGCAATGACCACGGCTAGCACAAGGTAACAAGATGACGGCATATCCACTTGACCGCACGGAAGTGCGAGATAACTTCAAACACTACTTGACTATACCCACCAGATGGGCTGACAACGATCAGTACGGTCATGTGAACAACGCAAAATACCTGACTTTTTTTGAACTGGTGATCATGCGCTATCTGGAAGTAGATTCCGCCCTTGATTTCAATGAGCACGGGGTAAAGTGTTATTCGGTAGAGAACATGTGCCGCTATTTTGATTCGGTGAAATTCCCGGATACGCTAAACGCGGCACTGCGTGTTGGTAAGCTTGGTAATTCCAGTGTGCGCTATGAAGTCGGTCTGTTTATCGAGGGTCAGGATTCGATCTCTGCCGCAGGGTATTTTACCGATGTATTTGTGGACAGTCAGACTGAAAAACCAATCGCTATTCCTGATCAAATCCGATCAGCCCTGGCCAGGCTTTGTATGGAGTAGGTTTACAGCCAGTGTTAGCTGCATTCTGGCGAGACACTTCTTTGAATTACCGCTAACAGATTTAAATGAAAGCACTAGATATAAAAGGCTTAACCAAGACCTATGATAACGGTCACGTGGCGCTGAAAGGCGTTGATCTGTCTGTAGAGCAGGGGGATTTTTTCGCTTTGTTGGGGCCGAATGGTGCCGGCAAGTCGACCGCCATAGGTATCGTGAGTTCCCTGGTCAATGCCACCAGCGGCTCGGTTAACATTCATGGCTTTGATCTGGCGACTCAGCGCAACCAGTGCAAGATGCAGATCGGTCTGGTGCCTCAGGAAATTAATTTTAATATTTTCGAATCACCGATAAATATTCTGTCCACTCAGGCCGGTTATTACGGTATACCCAGGCGGCTGGCGCTGAAGCGCAGTGAAAAATATTTAAAGCTGCTTGAGCTATGGGACAAAAGAAACGGCCGCGCGCGTGAAATGTCTGGCGGAATGAAGCGACGTCTGATGATAGGGCGTGCCTTAATTCATCAGCCAAAGCTACTGATACTGGATGAACCTACCGCCGGTGTTGATATCGAGATACGTCGCTCCATGTGGAAATTTCTGCAGAAAATCAATAGCGAAGGCACCACGATTATCTTGACTACCCATTACCTTGAAGAAGCCGAAACGCTCTGTCGTAATGTTGCCATTATTGATCATGGCGCCATTGTCGAGCAAGGAGCCGTTAGTGAATTGCTGGGGCGCTCAATGACACAAACGTTCGTGCTTGATCTGAAAAAAGCCCCTGTGTCACCACCCACTCTGGACGGATTTAGCGTTGTACGGTGTGACGGTGGACAGCTGGAAGTCGAGATGGCAGTAGGCGACAACATGAACACATTATTTCAGCAACTGGCAGTACAGAACATCGATGTCATCAGCCTGCGCAATAAAACTAATCGTCTCGAAGAGTTCTTTTTACGATTAGTGGGTCAGAAGGAAGCGCCATCCACTGTCGCTGGGGGCAGCCAATGAGATCGATTGCCGCTGTCAATATTGTTGCTTTCAAAACTATCGTATCGAAGGAGATTCGTCGGTTTATGCGGATCTGGGTACAGACTATTGTGCCGCCTGCGGTCAGTGCTCTGCTGTATATGATGATATTCGGTACGCTGATTGGAGAGCGTGTCGGGGAGATGGATGGGCATAGTTATATCGACTTCATTGTCCCCGGCATCATTATGATGGCGATCATCACAAATTCTTACTCGAACTCTGTGTCTTCCTTTTTCGGGGCTAAGTTCCAGAACTATTTGGAAGAATTATTGATCGCACCGGTACATAACGCGGTTATACTTGCGGGTTTTGTTGTGGGTGGTGTGTGCCGGGGATTGGCCGTTGGAAGTTTGGTCGCGGTTGTTTCTCTTTTCTTTACACGGTTTTCAATCGAAAATCCGCTTATTACCCTGACTATTGTTATTTTGACTTCTACTCTGTTTTCGATTGGCGGGGTGATTAATTCGATCTTTGCAAAGGGTTTTGACGATATATCGATCATACCTAATTTCGTACTCACGCCATTGACCTATCTGGGCGGAATATTCTACTCAATAAAACTTTTGCCGGATTTTTGGGAAGGGCTATCCTTTATCAACCCGGTGTTGTACATGATCAACGGTTTTCGTTACGGCATACTCGGTACTTCGGATATTGATATCCGACTGTCGTTTCTGATCATCATGGTTTTTATAGTCATACTGGCGGCGATTGCGCTGCGTTTGTTAAATAAGGGTGTCGGCATCAAAAGCTGACCCGTACCAGAGGACCCGTTCTTGGCGAAAAAGAAGAAAAAACAGTCGATGGCTGAACGTGCTGATCGGCACGCGTTGTATCAGGAATCAGTACAGGATTCCGAGTTTGAGCTCGACTTTGTTCAGGACACCTATAAGGATATCCGCAAGCGCAAACCAGTTACTCTGCGTGAGGACTTCGCGGGTACGGCGCGAAGTGCCTGCGTCTGGACCAAGCGTGGCAAGAATAACAAGGCCTGGGCTGTAGACTTTGATGAAGAGGTTCTTGAGTGGGGGCGGGTTAATAACTATAACAAGCTCAAGCCTAAACAAAGAGAACGGGTAGAGTTTATTCAGTCGGATGTTCGCACGGTAAAAACACCAGCCGTTGATGTGGTGCTGGCGTTTAACTTCAGTTACTGGATTCTTCAGGAGCGCAAAGATCTGCTGGCATATTTCCGAAGCGTGCGGCGCTCATTAAACGACGATGGCATATTGTTTCTGGATGCTTTTGGTGGATCTGAAGCTCACACCACGCAAGTAGAAAAACACAAGTTAGATGGCTTTACCTATCTGTGGGATCAAAATAAATACAATGCACTGACTCAGGAAATGCGCTGCCATATTCACTTCAGGTTTCCTGATAAATCTCGATTAGATAAAGCATTCACCTACATTTGGCGCTTATGGGGAGGGCATGAAATCGAGGATTTACTGGATCAGGCCGGCTTTAGTAAAGTCCGGTTTTTTGTCCAGAAATTTGATGATGATAGTGGTGAAGCTCTGGATGAGTTCGAAGAGACTCGTGAAGTAGTGGATCACGAATGCTGGATTGCGTATATCGTCGCTGAAAAATAGTGCAATTGCAGGGCTGGCGTGCCAGGTTCAGGCGGCCATTGGAGTGACTAGCTGGCGACGGCGTGGTGGTCGTCGTTTTTTGCATGCTTCAGCGATGCTTCCTTCGCCTGCTTTTGCAGTAGTTCAATCTTAGCGCCTTCATCAAGTTTCTTGAAAAGTGGTTCGCCTTGCTTTGCCAGTAGCTTTAGAATGGTGCCAGCTTCGCTACTGTTATTTGCCTTCCACCTCATCGGTTGGCACTCCCGTTTGTAACAACAATTTTAAGTATGCTTTTCTAATGCATGCGTACTACAAAACAGCGTCGGTTGACGATTTTGCAGGGCTTTGAGTGTTAAAGAACAAACTAGCTGGAAATTGGAATTTTTCCGGCGACATCCAGAGGCAATCGCTAACTCGCAGTTTTCGACACGCTGGTGTGGAAGTTGTTGATTCATTTGTGTCAAAAACCCACCTTACATCTATAAGGAATGCATAATGGATACCAATATATCTATCTCTTGTACTTCCACTGATCTATAGCTCCTTTCTTTATACCGGACTGCCATGACGGAACCATTTAACAGTGTTGATCCTGCCGAGGTTGAGAAATTCAACAAACTTGCTGCGACCTGGTGGGATGAATCCGGACCCATGTGGCCGCTGCATCGTTTAAATAGATTCCGTATAACAGTCATTCTGGAAGTAATTTGCCAGCAACGCTCGATCGATTCTTCCAGTGCGTTACCGCTCAGCGGATTACAGGTTCTGGATATTGGTTGTGGCGGTGGCATATTGTCTGAGTCGATGGCGCGTCTGGGGGCGAGGGTACACGGTGTTGATGTCAGCCCCGGGAATATTGCGGCGGCGAAAATTCATATGGCGGCGCAGAGTCTGGATGTGACTTATGAGCTCTCTACCGCAGAGGCGCTGGCAGCGCGTGGTGATCGGTATGATGTGGTGCTGAACATGGAAGTAGTCGAGCATGTCGCTGATCTGGCGGCATTTATGAGGGCTTGTAATTCAATGGTAAAGCCCGGGGGCATTCAGTTTGTATCGACCATCAACCGCAATCCGCTGGCGTGGTTTGTCGCAATATTCGGTGCAGAGTACGTTTTGCGGTGGTTGCCCAGGGGTACGCATCAATACAGAAAACTGGTGAAACCTTCAGAACTTATGGAACACCTTGATCAGGATAACTTTACGCTGATCTCGCGCACCGGTGTCAATGTCAACCCGTTTACGCGCCGGATGTCAGCCAAAAAGTCGGAGTGGGTAAACTATATGTTCGCGGCTTCAAAAGCCGATGATTCCTAAATATTATTTTTATCTGAGTTGATAGACAACGGCTCGGGACCCAACGCGGCAACAAGGCAAAACCGTCCAGCAGCACGATTAACAAACGCAAAGCGTTTGCTCTTCGCTCTTGATCTACCCGCGTTTAATCAGTTTTGAGAGTGATCATCCACTTGCACGATCACGCTCAAGATGCCGCAGGCACCCGAAGGGCTGAATAGTCGCAAGAAGACTTTTTGCTACCGTTTTTGGTCTTTCAAAAATGAAGGTCCTGGCAGGGATGTCCTATTAGCCGCGCGACAGCGCACCATACCCCAGGGCGATTTCCCCTAGCGCCGTCGAATAAGAATACTAACAATAAACAGCAGCAAAGATGAGACAACAATAGAAGGGCCGGCTGCAGTATCAAAACTAAGAGATGCTGACAGTCCCGTCAGCACAGACAACACGCCGAGCCCCGATGCAATCACTGCCATTGATTCAGGACTTGGTGCGAATCGACGAGCGGTGGCAGCCGGTATCACAAGCAGAGCCGTGATCAACAAGATGCCAACAATCTTTATCGCCATGGCGATAACCGCCGCGAGCAGTAGTAGATATATCAATTGAACACGCTGCGGGCGTTGTTCTTCGGCGCGTGCCAGTTCTTCGTTAACAGTGCCGGCCAGAAGAGGCCGCCAAATGCATGCGAGAATCAACAGGGCGATGCCGCCACCCAGCCAGATGATTAATAGGTCCTGCCTATTAACTGCCAGCACATCACCAAATAAATAGCCCAGCAGATCCACTTGATTGCGTGCCATGAGGCCGATCGCGATCAGGCCGAGTGCGAGTGTCGAGTGAGATAGAATACCGAGTAATGTATCGGTTGGCAGATCAGCACGTTGCTGTAAAACGACCAGTGCCAATGCCAGCGACCCGGCGACAACAAAAACACCGATCCCCGAATGCAGTTCAAAGATCAGTGACAAGGTGATGCCCAACAACGCTGAATGCGCCATTGTGTCGCCGAAATAGGCCATGCGACGCCAAATCACGAAGCAGCCGAATGGTCCGGCCAGCAGAGCAACTCCTGATCCAGCGATCAGTGCGCGAATAAAAAAATCATCCAGCACGCTAGTTCCCCGAACTGTCTGCGTGATGATGGTGTATCACTCCGCCGTCGGGGCCGTGTTTATGATCATGGTGATGGCGATACACGGCCAATGCCTCTGCACCTCGAGCTCCGAACAAATCCTGAAACTCGCGGCTGTTAGTAACGACCAGCGGAGTGCCGGAGCAACAGACGTGTCCATTCATACAAATTACGGTATCGGTTTCTGCCATCACAATATGTAAATCATGTGATACCAGCAGTACACCACATTGATATTGGTTACGCAGGTCGGCGATAAGTCGGTAGATTTCGAGCTCGGCGTTAAAATCGACTCCCTGCACGGGTTCGTCGAGGACCAGCAGGTCAGGACGAGTGGCCATCGCGCGGGCAATCAAAACACGCTGGAATTCGCCACCGGACAGTGCTGATAGTTCACGGTTTTTCAGCTGCGGTACGTTCGTTGTGGCCAGGGCCTCATCGATAGCCTGGTCGCTATGACGATGAGTCAACCGCATGAAGCGTTTAACTGTCAGTGGCATCGACCAATTGACCTCAAGCTTTTGCGGTACGTATCCAATCCGGATGCCGGGTAAAATACTGACCTCACCGGCGTCCGGTTTCAGGATGCCGAGAATCGCTTTCAGGGTGGTGCTTTTGCCGCTGCCGTTGGGGCCAATGATGGTCACGATTTCACCGCGTTTTACCGACAAACTGACGTTATGTACCAGCGCCCGTCCGTGACCCTGGACGGTCAGGTCTCGAACATCGACCAGGGTATCTGAGGAGGGTGCTGCTGTGTTCACTTTAGAGGCTTCTGCCGGACGGAGGATCGCCAATAATAGCGTATTCGTGTGTGCTGTGTTGTTCTGCGAGCCAGCAGTTGAAAGGTCTGTTGCAAGTGATCAAAAAACGACGCTGGTTTTGGTATCCGGTCACTATCACTCGCGCCGTTGTAATAGAATAGCGTCACCCTCGTTTCCAGCTTCGGATGTGTTTCGCCCCATGAATTTCAATTGCTACGGCATCACATTGATTTGCCTGTTCGCACTGACAAGCAAATTTGCCCTGGCCGATCAGCCCCCCGCTGTAGTGGTGTCTGTCAAGCCTGTGCACAGCCTTGTAGCCGCCGTAGCGGAGGGTATTTTTGAGCCCCAACTACTGGTTGATGGTGTGGCATCACCGCATCACTTTCAAATGAAGCCGTCTGCTATCCGGAAACTGCATAAAGCTGATCAAATATTCTGGATTGGCGAAGGACTTGAAACATTTTTGATCAGGGCACTGGCCAGTCTGGAAGATCAAAACAAGTCGATGAAACTGATTGGCGCTCCCGATTTGACATTACTGCCGTTGCGTACAGAGAATTTTCGCAATCATCAGGGCGCCAGGGACGGCTCTGCAGATGAACGCATTGGTGCAGACACTACGGATTTTCATATCTGGCTTGATCCGCGTAATGCCTCTGCACTGGTTGGCGCCATAGCTGAAAGACTGACTGCCATTGATGCAGCAAACGCGTCGATTTATCAGGCCAATGCGGTGAGTATTCAGCACAAATTGCAACAGCTGGAAACGCAGGTCAGAGAGATCCTGATGCATAGTGTCGGGCAGTCTTTCCTCGTCTTTCATGATTCATTTCAGTATTTTGAAAAACGCTTTGACCTGACAGCGGCTGGCGTCATTTCCGTGCATCCTGATGCACAGCCGGGTGCGCTTCGAATACGTGAGTTACAACAGCAAATCGGTGGTGAATCAGTTCGGTGTCTTTTTTCAGAACCGCAGTTTGAGTCCCGCTCTGTAGAGATGCTGGTGAGTGACACATCCATCAAACACGCTGTCATAGACCCGCTTGCGGTCGCTTTTGACAGCGGCGCAGAAATGTACTTTAAATGGCTGATGCATACAGCGCAGGTCTTCAGTGAATGTTTGTCCCCGCAGTAGTGAGTTTCCAATAGCGATGTGCAATGGGGTATTTGAATGCGAGTGATGCTTGCGCCTATGGAGGGTGTTACTGATCACCACATGCGGGATATTCTCACCAGGCTGGGCGGCTATGATCGCTGTGTGACTGAATTCCTCCGAGTCACCGATCATCTTTATCCCGATCGGGTGTTTTTCCGTTCTTGCCCCGAGCTTAAGCAAGGTGGCAGGACGCCGGCTGGCACGCCGGTTTATCTGCAACTGCTTGGCAGCAATCCAGCGGCTTTGGCAGAAAATGCAAAAAGAGGGGCGCAGTTGGGTACACCGGGTATTGATCTGAATTTTGGTTGTCCGGCAAAAACAGTAAACCGCCATGGCGGGGGATCTTCTTTACTGCGATCTCCGCCAAGTGTTGAAGAAATAGTCAGAGCTGTGAGAGATGCTGTGCCATCAACGATACCCGTTACTGCTAAAATTCGTCTGGGCTTTGACCATACGGATTATCTGTTGAATGTGGTTTGTCGCATTGAGAATGCAGGTGCGACTGAGCTTTGTGTCCATGCACGAACCCGTGATGATGGCTATAAGCCACCAGCGTATTGGCATAAAGTACAAAAAGTACGAGATGCGGTTTCCTTACCGGTGATTGTCAACGGAGAAATCTGGAATATAGAAAACGCAAGCCAGGCGCGGCTGGACAGCCAGTGTTTTGATATCATGTTGGGTCGGGGGGCGCTTTCTCGACCATTGCTTGCCGCAGAGATCCAGGCTGCCGAGCAGAATACCCCGTTGCCTGAATTACCCTGGAGCCACGTGTTAGGTCTGCTCGAGTCACTGCTGGCAACTGCCAGTGAGCTTCCGGTCAAGTACGCTGGTAACCGCACCAAGCAGTGGCTAACTTACCTGCGGCGCGAATATCAATTGGCTGAACAGTTGTTCAATGACGTAAAACGCCTTCGTGAAATCGAGGATATCGCTGTCGCGATTAGATCGCATCGGGCAGAGTTGGTTTAACAATCATGCTCTTTGCCACTTGCAGGTTTGCAGGATGATGGGCTGGCCATCGAATCCATGATTCGACGTCAGGTCGTTTTTTGTTCGGCCTTCAGACTGATTAAATTTCCGATAACCATCAACGCTCCGCCAACAAATAGCCAAATGTCTACTGACTCAGCGTATAACAGTGCCGCGGCAACAGCGATGGTAGGCAGGCGTAAGAAATCGATAGGTAAAACGATGGCAGCGTCTCCGATTGTCAGTGCTCTGGCCAGACAATAGTGAGCACTCAACGCCGTGAGTCCGACAATAATAACCCATGGCCATAGTGCTACAGACGGCACGCTAAACGTTTGCCATGAAAGCAGTACGCCAATTGGGAGCTGGATTAGCGTCATGTAAAAAAGAATAGTTAATGGTGAGTCCTGTTTCACCAGGCTTTTGGTGGTGGTGTGAGCAATGGCGTAGCAAACCGCGCTGGCCACGACAATCAGGACCGTTGAATTGATGGCGATTATTCCTGGTCGTAGAATAACCAGTACACCGGCCAGCCCCATCAGCAATGCAAATATTCGCACCGAGGTTAATTTTTCACCGAGGAAAAATACGGCCAGTAGCAGCGCCCATATGGGAACCGTAAACTCAATAGCAAAAACCTGGGCCAGCGGTAGCAGGGAAATGCCGAAAAACCAGCCATACTGTCCGCCGTAGTGAATAATATTTCGCAGCAGGTGCGTGGGCAATCGTTGTGTTCTAACTAACTGCCAGCCATAGATTTGCAATAGAAAAAGTACAACGACCAGGCCTACGATACTGCGTAGAAATAGAATTCCCCAGGTGTCGAGTTCAGTAGATAATTCCCGACCGGAAATTCCCATAAGGGTAAAAGACAAAATAGCGCCGACCATCCAAACGATGATTTGAGTCGTCGAATTCATAGGCGGAGAAGTGGTAGAGAGGAACGGCTTTCAATTGTATCAGGAAAAAACTTTCATCTAACAAATGCATAAACATTCGATAATTTTCGTGATGTTAGATTAACCTGGCATCGCAAATAATAGCACTTGCCCGGTATGCAGACTCTTTTAAAATGCTGATTCTGTACTTTAGAAGCTGTTTATCTTCGGGTATCTTGTGTGTAGTGTAGTTCCGGGCACACGCGGTTCCAGGTGATCCTAACTTGCATTATTCATGAGGCGAACAGGGAATTTTGCTTGTAAGTCTTTATTTATAGTGTTTGCAGTGAGTTAATGGTTAATGCTGGAATGACAGACTGCCTATTCAATGCCAGAGCTAATAGCGCGTCACATCTCACCAGATCCCCCTCGGTACGTCGCGGGACAAGCTTTACAGGCGCCAGGGCGACCTGTTTAGCGCTATTGATTCAAGACGCCGAATCCTCATAAACAATGCAGGCTAAATGGTTGAACAATGATTGCAATAATATTTGAAGTCTGGCCGAAGGCTGATGAAAAGCAAAACTATCTCGATATGGCGGCAGTGCTGCGCAAAGAACTGGAGCAGATCGAGGGGTTTCTTTCAGTGGAAAGGTTTGAAAGTATCTCTGAGCCCGGAAAAATGCTGTCGTTGAGTTTTTTTAAAGACGAAGACGCAGTAGACCAATGGCGTAACTTGTCTGTTCATCGTGCGGCACAATCCGCCGGTCGAAACAAGTTTTTCAGTGACTACCGCCTGAGAGTCTCCAGTGTAATGCGCGACTATGGTATGGACAACCGTGATGAAGTTCCGGCAGATAGTGCACAGGTAGACCCAGGTGTTGCATAAAATTCCAGCTCAGAACCGCTGCGCTGCCTCTATAGCAGCATCTAGGGCGCTGTACTCACTTTTACTGAATTTCACTTAGAATGACCAGGCTCAATCCAGTAAAAATTGCGTGCAGTGCCTTATATACCGCTCTATATGCTGCTGAACTCGAAATTTTATGCAACACCAGGGTAAGCTAATTGCTGGCGGCAATGCGTGTTTTTCGTCTGCGGCTAATGCCCAGGCCCAGCAGTGCCAGAATACCGGAGGCCGATATTGCACCAGTGCCGGAATTGCCACCAATTCCTGCGTCAAGAAACACGGGACTGGAGGGTTGCGCGTTGAGCGCGGTGATTGTGCCATTGTTGATATTCATTGCCACCAGATTATTCAGTGGTTGCGGATCAGCGGTGTCTTCGTTGGCCACTGAAAAATGTACGGTCGCAGATAGCTCGTCTATTTGACCAAATTGAACCACGATGGTCTCCTCTGCACCTGGCAACAAAGTACCGATATCACATTCAAGGTCAATGTCGGGTATGGTGCAGTCACCCTCGAGTGCTGTCGCAATGCTGTTCACAGGTAGGTCAATAGACAATACTGCAGAGTTGTTTGCACGCGAGTTATCATTGTTTTTTACCGTGGCAGTGATGGTGTCATCGGTTGATTGTTGAAGAGATACCTGTAAATCGATTGTTTCAGTATGACAGCTGTTTTGCAGTGACGCATTGACTGATTCAAGTGTGCAGCTTGAAAAATACTGAGATGTATTAGACGAGATATATGGCCACATTACTTTGTCGTCCTGTGCAGCGCAGGCGGTATCAGAGTCATGTTGCGCCCCCAGGTTATGTGCGATTTCGTGAGCGGCAAGTAACACATCGTGGCGATAAGGTGTCGAGATTCCCACGTCATAGCCATCTGCGCGACACGCGGTGTTAATCCAGGCCAGGCCAACAGGTTCGTCTGTGTTTGCATTGCCACTGAACAGATGTACCAGGCTCACATCATTGAAATCATCAGAGTTCATACGGTAAAAGCGAAAGTTGCGAAGCATTTGTTCGATCGGGACCGGTCCATAATTTAAAGGATCGTTGTTGGCGTCGAGAATATTCACCACTTTGGTTACACGCAAACCCAGACCGAATTCTTCCCGGTATATTCCGTCAACCGCGTTGATGATTGAAAGGGCTTTATCTAATCCATTACCTCGAAAGATATTATTGTACTGACTGTCAACAACGATACCGATGTCGGCGACGCGGGTCACCTGGGGTGCTACAGTCGCCAATGCGCTGCGTGTCTGAAGTGCGTTTTGTGGTGCGTTGTGACTCTGGTTATCAGCCAGAGGGCTGATCGTAATATTGCCCAGGCGATCTGTGTCGATTTCATATCGGTTGCCGTGTCTTGAAAACACACCTGACAAATGTGTTCTTGTCATCGTTATTCGAACCCAGGAATTCTTTTCATCCTCGACAATACCGGTGAAAGCCTTGTTCTCGTGTCGGTTTGCCTGACCCTGGCTGCCGACCACTTTAGTCCTGGCGGTCACGTAGCTCGGATTCAGCATAAAGCGGATTGTCTTATTGTTGACTTCCAGCGTCAGGCTGCGATCGAAGTTAGAAGCGTTTTCGCTCTGGTAGGAGACTATTTTGGCGGACATGGCCTGGGCGACAGAAGTGCCCAATAACAATGTACTGATGATGAGCACGCTGGCTGACCAAATAACTCGATTCATGTCTGTTACACTTTTCGGAGTGAAGCCGGCAGTTTATTGACATTGAGCGAATCTGGTTGTGAAGTAAGTTGAGTTTTTGGGCAGTTTGGCCTGAATTTAGATGTCAGTGTGTCATTTATGTGACACTAGATTTCGAAAATGAAGCAGAAGCGTTCCTGAGTTTGTGACATGGAGCAAACAATTGTCTCCTTTGTTAACGTTGTCACATTTGATCGATTGCTGTGGTTGACTGACCGATATCTGGCTAGCCGGTGCCTGATATTTGAATCGAAGTGGATACTTCGCTGGCCAAAACAGTGAGCTTTTTGCCCAGCTGCCTGCGATGATCAGGCGTGAATCGGCGAATTGGACCAATCACGCCGACGCTGAATACCGCACCTGCGTTGTCCAGATACACAGGCGCAGCAACACTCGAAACGCCTGTTTCAATTTCTTCGACGCACTCGGCGTATCCGTTCTTTTGAATCTCGGCAAATTCTGCCTGCAGATCTGCACGGGTGGTGTGTGTCTGGTCAGTGTATGCCTTCATGGGACCGTTGAGTATGTATTCGCGGAAGGCGTCGTCCGCGAATGCGGCAATTGCCTTGGAACATGAGCAGGCGTGCATAGGGCGGTAGCCTAAACCCGGGTGTATATAAGAGACAGCGGGATCAGCCGGGGTTTCAACATGAATGATACTCACTCCTTTATCCCGAAACCTGGAAAGAAAAACGGCTTCACCGAATTCGTGTGTTGCGTGCTGCAGCACGGGTGCCGTGGTCTTGCAGACATCGGTATCGGTTTTGGCGAGCAGGGCGATGCGCACCAGTCGTTCGCCAATCACGTAGCGGTTGCCGGTGTCTGCATGTTCCAGTAATTGCTGCTCTTTCAGCATCGCCAGTAGTCGATAGCATGTTGGTATTGGCAGTTCTGTTATCTCGTGTACTTCATTGGCGGTGAGCGGGCGACCCGCCAGAGCGATTGCTTCAAGGACTGAGATCAGGCGGTCAAGCACCATGTATGAATTCTCATTAAATAGAATAAATTATCATATTATGATAAAATGAAGGTTCATGCTAACAGTCCGCCACTGCTGGCGGCAATACCCGGGATTGTTGATGAGCGAAGAAACCACAGTGACCTGTTGTGGCCCGGGCTACGCTTCGCCAGCGCATGCGATGCAGGCTCCCAGAGAAAAGTTACTCTACACCATAGCGATTTATGTAGGCACCGGGATTCAGAAACCTGACTACCTGGCCACGATAGATGCCGACCCCGACAGCGATACCTATTCTCAGGTAATCAGTCGTTGTGAAATGCCCGGCATTGGTGATGAACTCCATCATATGGGGTGGAATGCGTGTTCATCATGTTTTAGTGATGGCGAAATGGAGCGCAAATATCTCATTGTGCCTGGTGTAAGAAGTTCTAATTTACACATCATCGATTGCGCTACAGACCCCCGCAACCCAACAGTGCATAAAGTCATTAGTGGTGAAGAGATAAAAGACCAGACTGATTTGTCGGCACCGCATACAGTCCATTGTCTGGGGTCAGACATTATCATCTCTATGCTGGGTGATGCGAAAGGCAACGCGCCCGGCGGGTTTTTACATCTCAACAAAGATTTTGAAATTGTCGGGCGCTGGGAAAATGATCTGGGAGGAATGAAGTTCAACTACGATTTTTGGTATCAACCCAGACATAACGTGATGGTGTCAAGTGAATGGGCAGCACCTAATACATTTATGCCGGGCTTTGACCTGGAGGAAGTCGGTCATCTTAAGTACGGTCGCGAGATTCACTTTTGGGATTTTGAAAAAAAGACCGTCGAGAACACAGTATATCTGGGTGAAGACGGTCTGGTGCCTCTGGAAGTTCGCTTTCACCACAACCCCGATTCAACGCATGGCTTTGTCGGCGCGGCGATGTCTTCAAATATTATTCACTGGTATAAAAAAGATCAGGAATGGATTGTTGAAAAAATAATCGATGTTGAAAACGAAAAACATCCGGAGTGGCCGATACCGTTGCCCGGCTTGATTACAGTCATACTGATTTCAATGGATGATCGATTTCTTTATTTTTGCAACTGGTTACACGGTGATATCAGACAATACGATATCACTGATCCACATAAGCCAGTGTTAACCGGTCAGGTATGGATGGGTGGCCTGCTAAAGAAAGCCCCGGTGGTTAACGATACAGAAATCGCTGGCGGGCCGCAGATGATCCAGTTGAGTCTGGATGGAAAACGCCTCTATGTAACGACGTCTTTGTTTTCGACATGGGATAACCAGTTTTATCCGGAAATTCGTCACAAAGGTGGTGTGATGCTGATGGTTGATTGCGATACTGAAACCGGTGGCATGCAGATCAATGAAGATTTCATTGTCAATTTTGGCAATGAACCAAACGGACCATCGCGTTGCCATGAAACCCGCTATCCCGGTGGGGACTGTACCTCTGATATCTGGTTATAACGAAGGCTTTTCTGATGAATCACAAAGAACCTTATTCGGAAGAATATTTGGCTGGTGTGCTTGCAGATGCAAAGACCATTGCAATGGTGGGTGCCAGTCCGGATCCAACCAAGTTTAGCTATGGCGTATTGCGCGTATTGCACGAGCAGGGGTTTAACATGTTGCCTGTCAATCCGAACGAGGAGGGCAATGAAATTCGCGGG
>CAZNOB010000020.1:25126-46847 GCA_964574535.1 uncultured Granulosicoccaceae bacterium
CAATTGCCGATTGGATGCAACTACGGTGGTTGCATTACCTGTGCAGCGAAACTGCTAGAGGGAAGTGTCAGGCAACCTGGTGCAACCGCACTCAATAAACGGCAATCAGAACAAGGTTACATCCTGTTGTGTGTGGCGCAGCCAAAGACAGATTGCGTGGTAGACGACGGTGTTGAATCGCATGACCAGTTGTACCAAAACCCGTTTAGTGGCCAGGTGTCGAAAATTAATACCTAGGCGAGGCATGTCTGTGTAGCGTTGTAGCTTGATGGCGCGACGATGGAAAACCCGGCAGCGGGATACACCACACGACAGTGTTCTACATCTTCTAGAAGCATTTTTTTCCGCACACGAAAGGTGCCTTGCACGGTTGCCTGTTGTTGGTTTTTCCACCGCATCTAGGTATGCTCGGCATTGGCAATGATCACAGACTTTTATGAATCAGGCAGAGTTGGCCGATGATGGCCTGACGTTGAAAATTACCTTGTCGGATAATTCTATTGTCCGATTCCATGCTATCTGGCTGCGCGACAATGCATTTGATGATCTCACCAGAGATCCGCGTAATGGTCAGCGACTGATTGCTCTTCGGGATATTCCGGAGTCTCTCAAGATAAGTTCGGCCAGGATAAATGATGATGTGCTGACGGTTTGTTTTCAACCTGAAAACAAGGAACTGTCCTATCCGATGGCCTGGTTGCTGGCGCATCGTTATGACCAACCGAAGGCCAGCGCAACTGGTTGGCTGAGCCCGGAAATAGAAACCTGGGGGTCTGAATTGAATCACCCGCTGCCCGGAGGAGATTTTCAATCAGTCGTTAAATCGCCACGTGCGTTGCGTGACTGGCTGGCTAATCTAGCATGCTTTGGTTTCTGTAAGCTCGACGGCGGGCCGCTGGAATCCGGAACCTTGTTGCGTGTGGCAGAACTATTCGGTTACGTGCGTCGTACCAATTACGGTGAATACTTTGAAGTCCGAACCGAAGCGAATCCGGTTAACCTTGCCTATACCGGCATGGCACTGCAGGCACACACAGATAATCCGTATCGGGATCCGGTTCCGACCATGCAAATTCTATATTGCATTGAAAACTCAGCAAGTGGCGGTGACAGCATTGTGGTTGATGGCTTCAGGGCGGCGCAACTACTACGGGACGAAAACCCCCGTTGGTTTGAGCTACTGTCCAGGTATTGTGCAAGGTTTGAGTATACCGGTTCAGAAGGCGTGTGTTTGACATCGCGTAAACCAATGATAGAACTCGCCCCCGACGGTGAGCTTACCGCAGTTCGATTTAACAACCGTTCAGCTGCAGCAATAACAGATGTACCGTTTGATGATATGCAAGACTATTATCAGGCGTATCGTCGCTTTGGACAGATCATCGACGATCCCTCTCTGCAGGTGTCTTTTAAGTTGCAACCAGGTGAGTGCTTTGTGGTTGACAACACTCGAGTACTGCACGCCCGGGCTGCTTATTCGGGTAACGGCGCTCGATGGTTGCAGGGTTGTTATCCGGATAAAGATGGCCTGCGATCTACACTTGCTGCACTTGATCAAAGACTCTCCGCCACGACTAACGAAGGGCAGTTATTGGCGGGGACGTCAAATGTCTGATCACAATCAGATTCCCGAACGGTCAAATATCGTCGATTTTATTTGTGAAATTTTCTATCGGCGTGGTCGCGAGGAATATCTGGGCGAAGCGGTCACCATGGAGCAACACATGTTGCAGGCCGCGTATTTTGCAGAGCAGGACAAACAACCGGAAGTCGTGGTAGTTGCAGCGCTGCTGCATGATATCGGTCATTTTACCAGTGAGTTTGGTGCGTATTCACCAGATGACACGAAAGACAAATACCATGAGATCGCCGGTGCAGAAATATTGCAAGAGTATTTTCCAGGCCTGATTAGCGATTGCGCACGCTATCATGTTGCTGCGAAACGGTATCTATGTGCAACCCAGCCCGAATATTTTGATCGTCTGTCAGATGCGTCGATACATACACTGGAACTTCAGGGAGGCCCAATGACTGCGGCTGAAGTTGAGGAATTCGAGCGCCAGCCAAATCTTGAGAAAATAATTAAAGTTCGTCACTACGATGAAGCAGGGAAAATAGCTGACTTTAAAACACCACCACTGTCGCACTATGAACCGATGATGCGTCGGCAAGTGGCAACAGGCACGGCAGTGTAATCAGAGTTTTGCTGTGGTTGTGCATCACGCCTGACTGATGTTGCGAGTAATATGGTTTTTTGTATGTATCAAGGGCAAGTGTTGATAGTGGTGAGAATAATCCATTCAAGCACGATGGATCGTTAGTCACCTTCATCCATGTATTGATTCACTACAATGACATTGCGGTTGATTGTGTTTGATCACGAACGGGCAGGGCTCGCACCCTGCCTGTGATCATTAGGCTGACTTAGCAGCTGCCTTAAACCCCGTATCCAGTGCGGTGACAATATCGCTCACGTCCTGAGCGGTTAATACTAACGGAGGGGATAGTATAATATTGGGTCCCGATACCCGAACCATGACCCCGGCTTCATAAGTTGCCTGTTGTATTTTTAACGGTGTTACTTTGTCGATTGGTGTTTTGGTAGAGCGGTCCGAGACGAGCTCAAGTGCGCACATCAGGCCGTGGTCTCCCCGTACATCACCAATCAGTTCGTGTTTGTCTGCAAGTCCTTTCAGGCCTTTAAACAGTTCGGTTCCACGCACTGCGGCATTTGACTGTACCTGTAGTTTTTCTGTTTCTTGCAGACATGCGATTGCTGCGGCTGCGCCGACCGGATGGCCCGAATAGGTATAACCATGTCCAATGGCAGCAGAGCCGCTTTTATCACTTTCAAATACCTCTGCCATACTTTCAGAAATCATTGTTGCACCGAACGGGAAGTAAGCATTGGTAATTGCTTTAGCGGTACACATGAGATCGGGTTTTACTCCCCAGTGCCGTGATCCGGTCCAGTCACCGGTGCGACCAAATGCAGTGATGACTTCATCTGCAATTAAAAGAATGCCGTGCTTGTCACAGATTTCGCGAACACCGGGCATAAAGGTTTTATGTGGTGGAATCACGCCACCGGCGCCCAGTACCGGTTCCATGATGAACGCAGCTATAGTATTGCCACCCTCCATTGCAATAGTATTTTCCAGCATATTCAAACAAAGCTGCGCGAGTTTTTCGGGGTCCGTCTCGTTGAACGGATTTCGATAAGTGTAGGGTGCCGGTATATGAAAGCAGCCAGGTAACAACGGTTCATACTGAGATCGAAAATTGGCGTTACCATTCACTGATGATCCACCGAAGTGCGTGCCATGGTAGCCTTTTTGTATACCGATAAATTTGGTGCGCTGGCCTTCACCGCGTACTTTATGGTATTGACGTGCCAATCTTAAAGCGGTTTCCACGCTGTCTGATCCGCCCGAGGTATAAAACGCCCGGGTCAGTCCTTCTGGTTCAAAAAATTCTTTGAGCAAGAAGCTTAATTCGATCGCCGCATCATTGCTGGTTCCTCTGAATGTACTGTAGTAGGGAAGTACATTAAGTTGCCTGGTGATCGCATCTTTAATCGGCTGACAGGAGAATCCTAAATTAACATTCCAAAGTCCCCCGACGGCATCAATCGTTTCATGGCCGGATAAATCCTTGATGCGAACTCCACTTGCCTCTGTGACAATGGTGGGGGGATTCGCCAGGCTGTCCGCCGGGTGTGCCATGGGATGCCACATGTGGGCGGCGTTGTTTTCAATCAGGAAGTTTTCACTTTTCATTTCAATTGCCATTCAGTGAATATTAAAATAAGTAAGCGCTGATTATTGTATTTATAGCCACAGCGATAATCTATTGTTCGGTACCGTACAGCCCGCATCATCAGCACAACTAACGTAGTCACAAAGAATTCCACTGCAAACTATCATTCATGAATGAGTTCACGCGGTTCGCTTGAAGCTATTTAACGATGGGGCAGAAGCAACCTGCGTCGGGAGAAGTGGATTCCCGAACATTTTGTTTTCGGTCTTTTTAAAAATGCTGGCCTGCGACAGGGATGTGCCGATAAACCCGCCGGCTGTAACGATCACGCTAAAGCCATTTGACGTTTGCCCAACTCGGTCAGATCTTCGAGTGTCGCTCTGTTTTTGTAGTTAATTTCATAATCTTCGGCAGCGAAATCCGGCGCACTACTGCCTTTCAAAAACGCCTGTGCCTGCCGCTGCGCATAGGTTCGGTTTTTTGTGCAGTCAGGGCTGGCGCCAATATAAATTACACTCGCATAGTCTTTGCCGTTGTGTTCTTTGCCTACCGAGTGAACTACATCTGGATGCCACCAGACGGTGTCGCCCGGTGTGACGGTTTGAATTGGCACAATACCCGGGGTTAAGTCCGGGTGCCAGTTTGCGTCAACACCGAGTGCGCGGCCCGGCCTGGCAAGGCACAGTTCAGTCTCTGGCAAATCGTCCTGCAGGGCTCGCAGCAGTACATAGGATATGGCGTTTGTAATAGGCAGTAATTCAAGGGTGCCGTCTCCGGGGCCTTGTTCGGTGAGTGCAGTCCAGCCTTGAAAGGTGCGGAACATGGAACTGACAGCAGGTGAGCTGTATTCTCTGGTCTGTGTGCGGAATGCTGCTTTCCACGGATTAAACTGGTCAATCTGACCGGCAAATACTTTCCCATAGATTTTTTGAAAAGCGGGATCCACCCAGCGCTCGTAGGAGCCGGCATCCATGTGTGGTGATAAACCCAGCGTCGTATCACCTGGTGCACGCCGCCTGGTTCTGTCAGCATAGGCGTAGTCGAAGTCCGGGTTGAATTCTTCGCCGGCCGGTGCTGATGTGTCCCATAAATTGTTTAAAAATTGTTTGGTTATTGCCATGGTCTGCGCTTGTCTGGCCATCACCTGCGGGCGTGACCAATATACACCATAGATTTGTGGCTTCGCGTCTTTTAAATCGCCAAAATAGTTATCCAGTCCGGCTTTGTCTCTGGCATCGGCCAGGTAGTTATTGTCATCGAGATAAGCGCCGAGTTCCTGATTCCATGCCTCTGCCTGCTGTTGTGAGAAGACACTACGGACAATTACGCAACCGTGTTGTCTGATCGCTTTCAGCTCTTGCGAAGTGACTTTGTTGTCAGCAATACTTCGATAAGACAGCTCTGGTACACAACGCCCGCTTCTTTGTTGTCGATCAACAATTTTATCAACCTCTTTGCGCATAAGATCACGTGCATGTGCAAAGCTTTTATCGATGTTCGATAATTGCCTGAGCTCTTGCTTGGCCTGGGCGATAAACGCAGCGATTGTGTTCTCTTGTCTATCCATGTTTGTTTTGCCTTTCACTCATTGCAATGCCCTTTCTTGCTTCACCCGTTTCGATGTTATCGCCCATGGGCAGGATATCAAATTTGTCTGTGTTGATATCCCTGTTTTTTTCGATCGCTTCCTGTTCCTTCGGTTTAGCATGGCTTGCAAAGGGTATCATTTCGTCAGGCACCGCCATCTCCGCAGTGGGTACCGGAGAGCCCAGCTGTGAAGTTCTTTCAGGAGCAGCTGTTTTGTGGGAGCATGTCATTCAAGAGAAACTGCAACCACTGACATTGGATCAGCGCTTTTCTCATTGCGCGACTCGATATTGCTTTTCCGAGTACGTTAACCAACGGGACTGTTTTTATGAAAACCGATGTACAGGTAGCCGTGATTGGCGGTGGGATCGTCGGTGCGTCAGTGTTGTATTGGCTGACTAAACTGGGCTGGACAGACAGTGTGCTGCTTGAACGCCGTGAACTGACGTCGGGTTCAACCTGGCATGCAGCGGGTAACACCACATACTTTGGTCCCTACGCCGAAATGACGCGTTTATTTGCCGGATCAATTCGTACCTATCTGCAAGCCGAAGCAGACTGCGGCCAGTCAATAGGTTTCCATCAAACCGGTTCATTGCGGGTAGCGACCAGCACTCGTGAACGTCGGTTGTTTGAGCAGTTTGAGGCACGCTATCGGGCTTTGGGTATTCCGTATCAGGTAGTGGACAATGAGGTTATAAAGCAACTGCATCCCTGTCTGTTCACAGACGGGTTATTCGGAGCAGCGCATACACCGACAGACGGACACGTTGATCCTGTCTCTACAACGAATGCGTTGGCGATTGCAGCTCGGCAGACAGGGGCCGAGGTTATGCGTCACACGCCGGTAAAGCAACTCAGTCGTGACGGCAAAGCATGGGTGCTTGAAACTCCGACAGCAACCATTCGAGCACGGTATGTGGTGGTGGCGGCATCGTTCTGGACTCGTGAGTTACTTGCACCACTGGGGATCAACGTTCCGCTGTACGCGTCCGAACATCATGAGCTCATCACGGATAGTATTCCAAAGCTTGTCGCGCACGCAGCTGAAGTTCCTGCCTACCGTGATTCATGGGTCTCCTGCAGTGTGCGTCAGGAAGGTCAGGGCCTGCTTGCTGGTATCTATGAAACAGATCCCGTGTTTTGGGCGCTTGATGGTATTCCGCCGAATTTTAAAGAGGAGTTGCTGCCGCCGAATATCGATCGGCTTTTGCCGCACCTCGAGAAACTCTCTGAAAGATTGCCAGCATTTGCCGATGCGGGAATAAAAACCATCAACAACGGACCGATGTGCTGGACTCCCGATGGTTTACCTATGCTGGGACCATTAGCGCATCATCCGGGTTTGTGGCTGGCATCCGGTTTCAATGTGGGTATTGGTACTGGCGGAGGTTCAGCTGAATTTCTGGCTCAATGGATGGTGAATGGACAGCCTCACTTCGAGCTACCGATAGTTCATGCGGATCGTTTCGGAAATGATGTCACCTGTGATATGGCCGTCGAGTCGATCAAAGCGTGTTACCGGCAAGGTTATAAACTGCCAGACACCATTCGTTAATAGTGGTCTGATGGAGAGGAGAATACCCCCGATAATCCGGCCCGAGAAACTCACTGAGCAATCGTCGTTATCCGAATTGCATAAAGACTTTAGCCGGCGTGTAGTGTAACGTTTATTGCTGGAATTACAGATTTGACTATTAACAATTGCTGTCAATCACAGCTATAGAACGAATAACATTATGCACATGAGACTGGTTATTTTAATTCTTATCACTCTACCCCTGATTAACTGCGCGGGGTTTAAGCCAATAGAGAAAAAGGCCACCATTCCGGTTGGTCAGATAAATCCTGAAATTGATTTTTCAAAAGACACACCCGATTGCGAAACTGCCGGCGAGAGGATTGCTGCAAGCGTGCAAGAAGGAATGGCACTAGCTGATGTGCAACGTCTGGTGGGCAAACCCGGTTGGAGGTTTCCGGGGTTGTGGTTGTGGTCCGCTTCGTTTGACAGATCGGATCGGCCCTTTATCAGGTTTGGACTTGGCGCAGCTGGTAATCCGCAAGCTCCGGTGTTGAGTTTTGGCGCGGAAACGTCAGACTGCTAAAAACCTGAAGTAGAAAATTCTATTCAACACCGGTGGCATGCTGCTCTTCGACTCGCGGCTCGGTGCGGCTCTGTTTACCTTCAAAGGCATGTCGGAAGGGATCGATCAATGATTCTTCTGTGGTGTGAATTCCTTCCCAAAGATTAATGATCGCAGTCTCGATCTTTGCGGTAAATTCGCCGTCACCGGTGCTCGCAAATGGAGTCACAACCGAGTCTTCATTTAGCAACAGGTCTGCTACCTGTTGGCGACAAACATCAAAATTTTGCTGGTCAAAAGAATTGAATGGAGGAACAGAGCCTTTCAATTCATTGAAGGCGCTGATTGTATCTCGATCAACCAGAGTATCAATCAGTAAGTGCTGGCCAAGTATATCTGCCCGTTCGGTCAATCTGCCCAACAGAAATACATCAATGACTGGTAACAAATGATCTTCATTACCGGGCGCAGGTCGACATTCAAAATCGACACCGAGTACCGACTGCTGGTTTCGGAATTCGCCGCTTGCCCAATCTCCCATAAACAAAAGCGCTGCCTTTTCGTTTGCAATTGCTTCTACCTGCGCATGCCAACTGCCATTGCCAAAGGAATGTGTGTAAGGTTGTAATTGGCGGTAGATTTTCACTACGGTACGAAAACCGTCGGTATCCAGAATTGTCGGATCCTTTAACTGGTAAAATCGCCGATAGGCCTGCCGTCCCATGACACCCAGCAAAACATCATTGAATAGTATCCGGCGCTGCCAAATTTCACTGCCTAGTGCGATCGGGAATTGTTCTTGTTCAAGCAGGTATTCGCCCGTGGCAATGATATCCAGCCAGGTTGTCGGGATGTCTATCTCATCGTTGGACTCAAAAATATTATTCGCCACCCACATCCAGTTTTCGCGATGTAAGTTGACAGGTATTGCGTAAAGTTCTCCGTCTACTGTTATCTCTTCTAAAACAGCAGGGTGATAGGTACGAAGCAGCTTATCTGCAGCCTCTGGTGAGGCTACCGGATTAAGTAAGCCCAGTTCCGCGAATTGTCTGGACTCCACACCTGCATTCCATTGGATGGCAGTGGGTGGATATCCCTTGGCCATTCGTGAGACCACACTTTCGCGAGTGTCGGCGAACGAGGGCTCCGGTGCATTATCCCAATGTCCACCACGCAGTATAAATTCGTTGACGATCATTTCCAGGGCATTGGCATCACCACCTTTATACCACCAGTGGACTACTTCGATCTCGGGGTCTGGCAGCGGCGTAGGAGCAGGTTGATTCTGCGCCGAGGCCTGAGTAAAAATAAGTGATGCACTCACCAGGGCAGCGGTTGATTTCAACATCAAGAGGATTGTGCGGCTGGGCGGTTTAATACTCACTATATTGCGCATCCTGTCACCCCGCGTGCCGAAGCTGATGTTTCTGCCGTAAAGCCTGGGTGACCGAATCATGTGCAGCTGGTCTATGAAAGAAATAACCCTGTAGCGTATTGCAATTCATCCGGGTAAGCAGTTCAGCCTGTTCGATGGTTTCAACCCCTTCGGCGACACTGATCTTATTTAACGAATCGCAAATAGACAAGATTGATTCAACCACCGAACGGCTTCCGATATTAGTGGTCATGTTCATGACAAAAGACTGGTCGATTTTAATAACGTCGAGATCCATATTGACCACTGAGCTAAGGGACGCAAAGCCAGTTCCGAAATCATCAAAAGCTATTGGGATTCCCTGATCGCGTATGTATTGCAGGGCCTTGCTGATCTCATCTGAATTTGTAGCGAGTGCGACGTTTTCGGTTATTTCGATCTCAATGGGTGTGGCTGTGTCTGGAATACCGGCGTCCGCCAGCTTTTTAGTGATGGCGTCCAGGCGGTTACAAAATTCGGGATCCTGCAACACAGATTCTGCAACATTGATAGCCACGTGACCGGGTTTTAGGCCTTCATTCCACCAGTTAATGTAGTCATCTGCAATTTGACTGAAAAGTGACCATGTAAGGTCGACAATCAGTCCGCGTCTTTCAGCCACTGGAATAAAGTTGTTTGGAGAGACCAGTCCCTCTTCAGGATGTTGCCATCGAACCAGTGCCTCCATGCCATTAATCAGTCGTGTTTTTGAGTCGACTTTCAATTGATAGAAAGGTATAAACTGATTTCGCTGCAGGCCGTCACGAATTTCATCAGCAACTTTGTTTTCGCGATCCAGCTCATCGCGCATGGTTGTCTCGAATAGCGGTAGCTGTGTAATGTATGGTCTGTAGCTGCTGGCTGCCAGTCTGGCATTGGCCAACTGATCATCAATTGAATAATTCTCGGTCAGTGTATTGATCCCGAGGGCCAGTATCGGGTAGGTGGGAATGTCATTGACATCGAGCTTTTTATGCAAGGGAACCACCAGTGATCCACTTGATATAATTCCATCGCAAAAATCCGAGTCAACAAAGAAAGCTGAAAATTCTGTGTCGCCGGTTCTTGCCATACGTGCGTTGCGCGGTAACAGATTTTTCAGTCGATCGGAGAAAGCATTAAAAAACAAATTGTGATTCATCGGGCCAATAAGGTTGCTAATTTGAGCCATATTGGTAATGCGAATCAACAAGATGCATGTGGAATCAGTGGATACTTCTTTACCCTGCAATCGAGTTATTCCAGCGCTGTTTGGCAGATCGGTTACCGGGTCATGAAATGCCAGATACTCCAGATTTTTTTGAGCCTCCAGTACTTCAGCATGGACACGACGCAAACCACGGAATAGAGGAATAAATATCAACAGACTTACCAGTAACAAGGCAATTGCAATAGTAGTGGTCAAAAAGGTATGTTGAACCTGAAGTTTGGATGAGTGCGACTCCAGTTGTTTTTTTGTCTCTGAAAATGCTTCTTTATAACCGGTGACCAAAGCCCCCTGATAGGCGCCACTGGCGTCAATGGGTACCCAGAAAATCAAACTTTCGCTTGATGCATCTGTTGTCTCCCGGTCGAGCAGGGCATTTAACCTTTCGATATAGTCTTCGAGGCGAGTGTTGAGCGAAAAAGGCTCATCGGTATAAAGCGATTGTATCGTGGATACGCCTTCCTGACCTGATAGCTCGCTAATCAGCGTTTGAACATTTTCATGTAAGTTGGTCAGGGTAGTAAGATCGGTGTTGAGTTGTTTTCTAATCTGACTAAGCAGGCGTCTGCTTGCGTCGCCTTCGCGCAGTGCCTCTTTTAGATCAGTGGCTCGATCATAGGTAGTTCGCAATGCAATCTGTACTGAACTGGTCATTGAGTACAGCTTATTCAGCTGGCCCTGCAAAAGCAGGGTTTTATTTAAGGAAAAGTAGCTGGCCAGCAGGACAACGCCGATCATAGCGAGCGCTATGGTATACCCGCGTACGATCCTTGAGGCGTGGGCGTTGAGATCCTTTTCAGCACCGGCTTTCATTATGATTGTCCGGCAATCATGATGTTGAACGAGGAGCAAATTGATCCTGGTTTTTCTTTGTGGACTTTGGAGCGATGCATAACTTGTCTTGTCGACGATTTCCTGGAAGATCTTCTGCGGACTATGGGCCTTAAAAACAGGACCAGAGTATAAAGTGTTCAATATTCACACCACCTGTGATTGATAAACATCCGTAATTCTGTGGACTGACTAACGCGGTAGCGTAATTCGAACAAACCAGCGAATGTGTCACGTTTTAAAGGTAAAATGAGTTGTCTTTGTACTGTTTTTTGCGTGCTACAGCTGGCCTGTTGGTAGAGTAGCCGAAAGTGATAACCGCGAAATCTTGTTGATCAAAAAATCGTTAGGTCATTTTAATGGCAATCAGTAACCGACATTGAATTGGCATGACAATTCAATGTCGCCGGGTAATCAGTTAGCAAAGGAAATAGAAGTATTAATCAGAGGTTTCACCGGTTAGAATTCAGTCACCAGCCAGAGTGTCCTGGTTGGCTGAATTCACTAACCACCGGAGCCTGTAATGGCAACAATTGATCTCAATGCCGACCTGGGAGAGAGTTTCGGCCCATGGGCAATGGGTGACGACACCAGCATGATGCGCATTGTCACAAGCGCGAATATCGCGTGCGGGGGCCATGCCGGTGATGCCGGTACAATGTATGAAGCACTGACGACGGCTGTCCAAAACAACGTCAATGTTGGTGCACATCCAGGTTTTGATGATAAACAGGGCTTCGGGCGCCGTCGGATTCCATTAACCCCGCGAGAGCTTGAGCAGTTGATCGCAGCTCAGGTTGGTGCAATCACCGGCATGGCCAGCCTGGTGGGAGTGAAAGTCAATTACGTAAAACCGCATGGCGCGCTCGGAAACTGGGCTGCAACTGATGCAGATGTCGCACAGGCAATTGCCCGATCTGTGAAGAATGCGTTTCCAGACTACGCAATATTAGCCATTTCAGGAACCCGACTTGAAATTGAATCAAAACTAATGGGTATCGAAACCTTTTCAGAAATATTCGCAGACAGAGGTTACGGTGACGATGGCAATCTGGTGCCGCGCTCGGAACCAGGTGCGATGATTCACGATCCGACGCATGCAACAGAACGGTTGTTGCAGTATCTGGAATCGGGCGTAATGCCTACTGTAAGCGGGGGAAGCGTCAGGCTTGCCGGTGATTCAATTTGTATTCATGGTGACAGCCCGCATGCAGTGGCGATGGCTGGTACTGTTCGTGAGTCGCTGGTAAAAAACGGTTTTGAGTTAGCGGCTTTTAGCTTGTGAGCAGCCATGGCGGCGGTCTGCCGCAACCCGTGTTTCGACCGGTGGGTGACTGTGCGCTGCTGGTCGAGTTCGGTGATCGAATTGATGATCAGATACACGATGCTGTATTAAATCTGGATGCATCTGTACAGCTGGCCAATATTGATGGTGTGATCGAGAATGTTCCGGCTTATGCTTCCTTACTGATTGACTACGACCCCCTGTTGACCGATTACTTCACGCTATGTAAGCAGGTTGAAAAGTGTCTGGCCACAGGTGGTAATATCAATCGTGCCTCGGTTGAATGGTCTATCCCCGTCTGCTATTCGACAGAGTTTGGCGTTGACTTACCGGCGGTAGCTTCGTTGCTAAAAATGTCTGTCGAAGAGATAATTCAGGAACACACCCGCGCAACCTTTAAAGTTTATATGTACGGATTTGCTGCTGGCTATGCTTATCTGGGCGGAACTCCTGAATCGATACAGTTGCCGCGCAAGCAGGCCCCGGTGAACAATGTACCCACTGGCAGCGTCATCATTGCCGGCCCGCAGGCGTTGATAACAACTATCACGATGCCTTCTGGCTGGTGGGTTATTGGTCGTACCCACGAATCACCACTACAAAAAAATGATGATCAGCCATTTTTATTTAATGTGGGGGACAGTGTTCGATTCTCTTCAATTAGCGAAGAAGAATATAGCGCCGGTTTAACACAGGAAAGCGCAGCATAGTGGGGGCACGTTTTAAAGTTCTGCGAGCTGGTCCATTCGTCAGTGTTCAGGATATTGGTCGCACAGGTTATAAACGCTATGGTGTCACCGGATCGGGTGCAATGGATCGGTTTTCATATCGAATGGCGAATATTGCGGTCAACCAATCACTGAGTAATCCAGCGTTGGAGGTTTCGCTTGGCGGACTGGAATTACTATGCGAGCACGGCACAGTTGCGGCGGCGATTGCCGGCGGTAATTTTAATATTCAACTGGATGATAAATCTGTGCAGTCCTGCAGCACCGTTATTATCAAAGAGGGTTCTGTTTTGCGTATCAGACCGGGCCCCTGGGGGAGTTGGTGCTATGTAGCATTTGCCGGAAGCATCGATTCTGACAGTTGGCTTGGCAGTCAATCGGTGCACCTGAATTCCGGTCTTTGTGGTAAACCGATTGAGGTCGGTGATACGATCCAGCTGTCTGATACCGCAACTGAACTTCCCATCGTCGGGAATTTTCAATCTGCCGATGAACTGAAACCTGATACAACCATACGCGCAGTGCTCGGTCCACAGGATCACTACTTTACAGCTGACTCTATTGATGCATTGTTTAGCGAAGCGTTTTTAGTGACCGCTGACTATAATCGCATGGGGGTCAGGTTGAGCGGTCCAAAGCTCAAAATTTCGTCACCACTGGATATGCCGTCCGAACCAATCGCACGTGGATCACTGCAAGTCCCCGGTCACGGAGATCCCCTGTTGTTACTTGCCGATCATCAAAGCACCGGTGGATACCCCAAGGTTGCTACCGTGATCAGTTGTGATCAGGACAACTTCGCACAGCTAAGAAGCGGAGATAAGATTCGCTTCGAATCACTCCAGGTCGCAGAAGCGTTAGAGGCAGTGCGCTTTGCACATCAGTCCAGGGAGTCTTTGTTTGGTTCGTTTGCGCGTAACGCTATTAGTCTCGAAGAACGTTTGGCGGGATGTAATCTCATCAGCGGGGTCACTGATGCGTCAGCTAATACGGAACCATTTGCCTAGTCTGCATTATTCACAAGGAGACCCGGTGATTGTGTTTAGTGCCGCAGGCACCCGAAGGGCTGAGTTGCCGTAAAAAGACTTTTTGCTTCCGTTTTGGTCTTTCAATATGAAGGCCCCCGGCAGGGATGCCCTGTTAGCCGCGCGCCAGCAAGTCTTCTCCTGGGTTTTTATAATTTTTGTCCAAGCGCCAGCTTCATTCGATTTTTAATATAGACACCGTCGCGGGATGGCAGAACTCGTTCAATGGGCACTGAGTCAATAGCTATGGCTGCAAAGTTAAGGCTGTTTTTGCGATGAATACGGTCGCGCAGTTGATGTACTGATTTCATATCGGTAAGACGTTCGCTGTAGTTAAAGTCCATGCTGGCTGCCACACGGCTCAGGTCAATACCGCGACCGGTATGGCTCAGTTGCATGCCGGTTTCCCCGTAGTGTCCGTTGTCCAGCACAACGATAGTGAGGTTTGCCGGCGCCTGTATTGCAATGGTAGCGAGTGCACCTGTTGCCATTAGCATTTCACCATCACCGGTGATAACCACTACGGGCTTGTCTGGTTGCGCGTGAGCCAGACCCAGCCCCAGCATGGCCGCGCCTCCCATAGCACCCCATAGATAATAGTTGAGATCGTGGTCTCCAGCAGCCATTACATCGTAGGTGGGCGAGCCAAGTCCTGTCACAACCAGTAAGTCGCTGCGGTCTACAAGTAATTCTGCAACAACATGGCGGCGATTCAATGGAGTATCTGGCATGACTATTTACTCCACTCTTTTTTTCCAATGAGTTGCTGTCCCAGTAAAACAGCGCATGCCTGATCACCTTCAAACGCCATAGTGGCAGCTCCGCGTACCAGACCCTCTACCTCGTCAGCCTGATTTGCACGCCAGATAAGCACTCCCATCAATTTTAAAGCTGCTTCAGTCGCCTGGCCCATCGCATTTTGCCACTGATTAAATTCAGCCCATTCACCTCGCATGGTGATCAGCATCAGTAGCGGAAACCGGGTGTTACTCTGTAAAGACAGCATATTGATGCAGTTACCAACACCACTCGATTGCATTAGCAGTACGCCCCGCTGGCCGCCAAGGCTGGCACCAGCCAGATACGCAATCCCTTCTTCCTCGGTGGTCAGTACTACAGAGTGCATGTCAGTGTCTGCTTCACAATGTTTGATCGTTGCAGAGTGTCCCGCATCAGGCACGTAGGCGACATGCCTGATATCTACGTCATTAAGTACAGTCACGATGCGGGATTGCCAATCGACAGTGTCGGAGGTGGTCATTTGAATAATTCCTTCAATGGCTGTGTACGGGAGCGTTCTGAATATTGTATCTGAACTTTTTTGGTATCAGGTTTGATATTGTGAGGATCTCTGCATGTCATCGTAGTGAAGTCGACTACTGCTGCGGTTCGCGGGATGATAGAGTGACCCCCGGTTATACCACCACGTGTAATGCTTTCATCTGTCGTGACTTCCCGCTATGAACCCTGACCATCCTCGTTTGCTTTTAGTAGCTCCGTTATTGTTCCTGATACTTTGGTCGGGTGGATTTGTAGTGGCCAAATCAGGTTTGGCGTATGCAGAGCCAATGACGTTTTTGGCGCTTAGATACGCACTGGTGGTGGTAATCATGGCGGTATTCTATGTGGTTCTTAAACCACCGTTGCCAGCACATCCGGTGGAGTGGATGCATCTGGCGGTAGTCGGGTTTTTGCTGCAGGTGGTGTATTTTGGACTTACCTACCTGGGTTTTAGCGCTGGTATCGCTGCGGGCACGATGGCGCTTGTGATGTCACTGCAACCCGTTCTGGTTAGCTTGATGGCACCGCGATGGGCGGGTGAACAAGTAGGCTGGCAGCGCTGGCTTGGGCTCGCATTGGGATTGATCGGTACCGTTGTGGTGGTAATCTCACGCCTTGAAATTGAATCACCAACCGTGTTCGGGTTTAGTTGTGCTGTGATCGCTCTGGTGGGTATAACCGGTGCAACGTTGTGGGAAAAAAAGTTTGGTTTGGCACATCATCCGGTGACAGCTAGTTTGATCGGCTATGTAGCCGGTCTTGCCGGAGTAATACCGGTAATGTTGTTAACTGAATCAATGCAAATTGAATGGTCAGTTGCGTTTATTGCATCACTGGCTTATCTGGTGATCGGTAACTCGGTTATCGCCATCGGGCTTTTGCTGGCAATGATACGTGCCGGTGATGTGAGTCGGGTATCGGCACTTTTTTTTCTGGTACCTCCACTTGCTGCTTTTCTTGCGTGGCTGGTACTTAAAGAATCCATGCCGCCCGCAGCATGGGCAGGCATGGCGATTGCTGCGGCGGGTGTATTTATCGCCACCAGAAAATAGCGTGATTACTGATCGTCAGGTATCACCGCAATGACATCGATTTCCATTAGCCACTCTGCCTGTCCAAGGCCTGCCACAACCAGCCCGGTAGAAATGGGATAGACCCCCTTTAGCCACTTACCTACCACTTGATATACCGGCTCACGGAAGCGGGGGTCAGTAATATAGGTAACAGTTTTTACGATATGGCTTAAATCACTACCGGCTTCCTTTAATAGTTGATCTACATTTTTCATCGCCTGTTCTGCCTGTGCAGCAGGGTCTCCAAGACCTACCAGGTTGCCGTCGAAATCTGTTCCGATCTGACCTCTGACATAGACCGTGTTGCCCGCTTTAACAGCCTGGCAGAGATCATTATCCAAAGATTGATTGGGGTACGTTTCTTTGGTGTTGAACATTCGAATACGTTCATGAGTCGGCATGGTGATTCTCTTTGGTGAAAATGAACTCGAAGCCTCACCAGGTTAAATCTGCTATGACCCGGGCCGGGCCCACACACAGATTTCTCGCTACGCGGTTTTCTTCTGCGCAGACCCCGGGCTTCCAAAATAAAACTCTTGCAGCCACCTATTGTGAACTGATAACTTGCTTCGGTAAATAATTAAAAAATTGTTTGTCGACTACAAATACCTGATCCAGTGAGCTGCACCATCTTACTGACTGATCTTCATGGTTTAACCATATTCGGAGTGTTTTATGACCTTTTCGCTGGTGGCGCGGTGTCCGAATTCTGGCATGTTCGGGGTGGCAATTGCTTCATCGTCTCCGGCTGTTGCTGCACGATGTTCTTATGCTCGGGCCGGAGTGGGTGCTGTAGCAAGCCAAAACATCACTGATCCGTCTCTGGGTCCGCGAGGTCTGGATTTGTTGTCCAATGGTGCCAGCAGTGAAGAGGTGATCGCTATCCTGCAGCGTACAGGGGAGCATATTGATTATCGCCAGGTGCTGGTTGTTGACGGTAATGGCACAGCGGCGATTCATTCGGGTACACAAGTATTGGGAAATTGGGGCGAGGCCAGGGATGTGAATGTTGCCAGTGGCGGCAATCTGCTGGCCAATGAAACTGTGCCGCAGGCGATCGTCGATGGGTTTAACTCATCTTCCGGCTATCTGGGTGATCGTTTGCTGGCAGCCATGCAGGCAGGGCTGGCTGCCGGCGGTGAGGCAGGGCCGATTCACTCGGCGGGGATGAAGCT
The DNA here is from genome assembly GCA_964574535.1 of uncultured Granulosicoccaceae bacterium. Classification (GTDB taxonomy): domain Bacteria; phylum Pseudomonadota; class Gammaproteobacteria; order Granulosicoccales; family Granulosicoccaceae. The sequence goes on from CAZNOB010000020.1 coordinate 42,576, forward strand.
GGTAGATGAGGTCTCATGGCCCGTTGCCGATCTGCGATGTGACTGGACTGAGCATTGCCCGCTGCAGGCAATTGAGACGGCCTGGAATACCTATAAGCCACAGCTGGATGCTTATGTGCAACGAGCTCTTGATCCCAGGGAAGCGCCCAGCTACGGGGTGCCCGGTGACGAATAAACTGCGATTGGTATCGCCCGTCTTTTGTTAGATGTCCATCACCCTGAAACAGCTGGAGTACTTTGTCGCTGCAGGGGAGCACGGTAGTATCAAGCGTGCTGCCACGACAGTGAACATATCACAGCCCTCCATTTCATCTGCCGTATCGCATCTTGAGGATGAACTGCAACTCCAGTTGTTTGTGCGTCATCATGCACAAGGGTTATCACTGACATCGGCCGGGGTGCGTATGATGCGTGAGTCCAAGCTGCTGCTCAAACAAGTGCAGGGTTTTTATTCCCTTGCGGCAGAGATAAAAGATAAAGTTTCCGGCAATTTGTCAGTGGGCTGCATGGTGACACTGGCGCCCATGATTGCGCCGGAGCTGGGGTTTGCATTTACCGCCAAACATCCAGCTGCAAAACTTGAAATCACCGAAGGCAGTCATGAGGCGCTTATAACTGATCTCAGACAGGTGAAAATAGATGTGGCAATAACCTATGATCTGGTGATTGCCGATGATATTCATTTTCAATCGCTGGCAGAGTTACCGCCTAAAGTGCTGTTGGCAAAGCAGCATCCGCTGGCGTGTAAAAATGAAATCACCATCAGTGAACTCGCGCAGCATCCCATGGTGTTGCTTGACTTACCGCAAAGTCGTGAGTACTTCATTTCTCTGTTCGAGGAAAATGATCTGCATCCTGATATCAGCATGCGAGCAAGCAGTCAGGAGGTAGTCCGAACACTGGTGGCAAACGGATTTGGTTTCAGTATTACCAATGTCCGACCAAGGAGCCTCACGGCCCTGGATGGTCGTGAGCTGGTGTCTGTGGCATTAGCGGGTAAGCATAAACCAATGCGAATAGGGATTGCCACACTGGCTGAATGCGATCCACCAGCGATACTTCGCGAGTTTACAAAACACTGCTCGTCGCTGATATCAAATAGAAGCATACCGGGTATGACTGCAGAAACATGAGCAGTCATGTGAATAATAATCTGGCGCTGGACGACGATAACTACTATGGCACGTGATAAAAAATACGATGTGTTGTTTGATGAAGTGCAAATTGGTCCGGTCACTGCGAAAAATCGTTTTTATCAGGTACCTCATTGTAATGGCGGTGGATACCGTGATCCCTCTGCAGCGGCAGCGATGCGTGGTGTTAAAGCGCAGGGTGGATGGGGAGTAGTATTTACAGAGCAGTGTGAAATGCACCACTCGTCAGAGATTACTCCATTCATTGAACTGCGGCTATGGGAAGATCAGGATATCCCGCAGATCGCAAAAATGGCCGATGCAATGAAAAGCCATGGAGCACTTGCTGGCATTCAGTTGGCGTATTCGGGAATCAATGGTCCTAACTTTTATACCCGTGAAGTACCGCTTGCACCAACCGCACTGCCTATTCGTACTTTTACCAATGATCCTGTACAAGCCCGGGCACTCACCAAAAAAGATATCAGGGATTTACGTCGATGGTTTGTTAATGCGTTTAAACGTTCAAAAACCGCAGGGTTTGATTTGGTGTGTTTATACGGTGCGCATGGTTTTGGTATATTTCAGCATTTCCTGTCAACTGCCACTAATCATCGTGTGGATGAATACGGTGGCAGTCTGGAGAATCGATCCCGATTTGTACGGGAGGTTGTCTCCGATGCACGCGACACCATTGGTGACAGCATGGCCATCACCCTTCGTTTATCACTGGATGAAATGATCGGTGATCTTGGCTTTGCCAACTCAGAGGTGCGAGATTTTATCGAGATGCATCAGGAATTACCTGACTTGTGGGATCTGGCCCACGGTACCTGGGAAGACTGTTCGGGCCCATCACGTTTTAAAGAAGAGGCGGCACAGCAGGAGTTAGTTTCAGGGATAAAATCATTGACCAGTAAACCAGTGGTGGGGGTAGGTCGATTTACATCTCCAGATGTGATGGTCAGGCAAATAAATTCTGGAAATCTTGATCTCATCGGCTGCGCGCGGCCCTCTATTGCAGACCCGTTTTTACCTAAAAAAATAGAAGAAGGTCGTATCGAGGATATCCGTGAATGTATCGGATGTAATATCTGTATCACTGGTGATATGACTATGTCGCCTTCACGCTGCACTCAAAATCCTACTTTCATGGAAGAATGGCGCAAAGGCTGGCATCCGGAGATTATTCAGTCCAGAGGGAATTCCAAAAACGTACTGATTGTAGGCAGCGGACCCGCTGGTCTTGAAGCTGCCCGAGCGCTTGGCGAGCGAGGGTATGATGTCGCCCTGGCTGAAGCTCAAACTCATTTTGGCGGTCGCGTAGCGAACGAACGAAAACTCCCCGGACTGGCAGCCTGGGGCAGGGTGGCGGATTATCGTGAATACCAGATCAGTCAAATGCCTAACGTGGAAACTTATCTGGACAGTCGTTTAAGCGCGGACGAAGTACTCGAATTTGGTTTTCAGCAGGTTGCTATTGCCACTGGTTGCAGCTGGCGAGCGGATGGCGTGGCGCGACAACATGTATTGCCAATGAAAATACATAACGATATGCCTGTCTATACGCCCGATGACTTGATGGCAGGAAAAATACCTACAGGCAATGTGATACTTTTCGATGATGATCACTATTACATGGGCGGCGTACTTGCTGAATTATTGTCGAGTGCCGGAGCCAGCGTTCGATTGGTCACACCGTCCGCATATGTTTCCGAGTGGACAAACAATACCCTCGAGCAAGCAACAGTTCACAAGAAACTTGTTGAGTGTGGTGTTCGCATAGAACTTAACCGGGGCGTGATCTCTATTGGGTCCGATCATATTATTTCAAATTGCGTTTATACATACAGTGAAACTCGCTTCGAGGCAGATGCGGTCGTAATGGTGGCCTCGCGGCAGATGAATGATGCACTATGGCGACAACTGCAATCGCGTAGTGATGAATGGAAGGATGCCGGTATTCGTGACATCAAAGTGATCGGGGATGCAGAGGCACCTGGCCCGATAGCCTGGGCCACCTACGCGGGGCATCGTTATGCTAGAGAGCTGGATGTTGCAGATATTGGTGATGCGTTACCATTTAAACGGGAGATAACCGAGTTGCATGCCGGCTGACAAAACGCTTTTTTTGTCAGTTTATCAGTGCTTACAGGATGGCTTTTATCCGGTGTGTTTTGGTTGTTATAACCGTTGGGACCATGGCTATTACGGGGTGGTTGTCAGTCAGCTACAGCTTTACGGCAACGTCAATTCTATTGATACTTGTTTTTGAAGGGCTATCTGAGAAAGTCTAAAAAGTGCGCCCGAACCAGCGGGCGCACAATTGCGTTGCTCACAGTCTTATTGGTTTATTGGGGTTCCGGCACCGGTGTTGCTGTTGATGGGATTTCTTTTTCAGCAGGGGCCGTTGCCAGGTGGATCTCTTCCATTATTCTGGCGATGTGGATGCTTACCTCGGCTGGGTAGGCGTGATCTGCATTGCCTTCATTGAGTTCATTTAAAATGAAGGCATAGGGGTCTTTAGCAGGAAATTCGGGTGCTAACAGCTTTTCGCGCACTTTGCGAAGTAGTGTGTGGCTTATTTTTGACCGGAACTCGGGCGCATAGATAGGGGTGAAGTACTCTTCGCCCATCTTTATATATTGCTCTGTGCTGCCAAAGCCGGCAATGATTTTCGCTGATTTACCGGATGTGTGTTGAGTGGTCAGCTGCAACTCCGAAACTATCCCGTTTTGAGTTTCCGCGTTGTCTACGTTGTAGCTGGTGATGTTGCCCAGGAAATATACCGCCCAGGCCAGGGGGTAAATGCCCAGGTCATAGAGACAACCACCAGCCGCAGGTTGCCACTGACGTGCGTCGCTTTTGTATGGAATCGTTGAGCAAAATGAAAGCTCAAGGTGTTTGTACCCGACAGCTGCTGCCCTGATTTCCGGGGCCGATGGTACAAACAGGCTCCATAAATTTTCCTGCAGCTGCAATCCCTTTTGTTCGGCGAGCTGATACAGCTCTTCAGTTTGCGTAGCCACCATAGTCAGTGGTTTCTCACACAGAATATCGTAGCCTTTTTCCAGCAACGCTTTGACTTGCACGTAGTGTTTCTCATTGACTGAGGCTACGTATGCAATGGTTTTTTCTT
>CAZNOB010000021.1:0-35535 GCA_964574535.1 uncultured Granulosicoccaceae bacterium
CGCTCGTGCAAGAAAAACAGTCATTGGAAGCGTTTGAAAGTTACACTACACTAGATCTATTGAAGTAGCCTGCCACTTCAGTGGCTAAATGAGGGGCCGCGAAGCGACCCCGCAGCCGCTTTGAGCGGCTCACATTAAATACCCCCGGCTATGCCGGGGGATTTTTATTTACATCTACAACCTTGGCAAAACAAAACCTGCCATTGAATAGGACTCATGGCTATGATTTCAACCAATGACCAACCACAGAGCGCCTGAGGTTTTGCGTTGTAACTAAAAAAAGCTCAGTTAACTTAATATTCCTATCTCTTCCAGGTGAGTGCCAGATTCTAAAATCTCAGGCGATCTCACCAGGCAGGGAAAATCACGCAGGCCATGCCAAACGACTTTAGTTAGCGCGGATTGCTTATTCAGAAATTCACCAAGATTTCTAAAGCGAAACCGTAGTTCCCTCCTTAAAATCACCAGATGGCTGACCATAGTGATCCAGTGAGTAACTGGAAGATGTCACATGACGCCCCATAGCAACCGTATAAATGGTATTCCCTAGCTCGTAGTAGAACAACGACACGCACTTATTGGTTCCAATTTTTCCGGATGATGCATGCAAAATAAGATTATTATTGAAACGATACGTTCCTGATGCCTTACCATTACCATCAAACGCTTGGTTCAATGCCTGTTTTAAATTTGAGTGTAGTGAATTGTGAACCACATTAACGAGGTACCGCTCTGCCTGGGTTTGACCCATGGCCGGGTTGGTTTGAGTACCATCGCGTTTAATTACCACAAGATTTTCTGCCATTTGCTGCTCCCTTTTTTAATGATTACAGTCTGCACCGACTCAATTCGACGCCGTCTTTCTAATGACACATATTCTAGTAGCAATTCTTCGTTTTCTCTCGATAAGCGTCTAAAGAAAACAGCAGAAATACCAGGAGCAGTAGCGAACTCGGACAGCAGAAAGAGAGCGTCAATAGCTCATCTAAAAAAAGGGAAATGCTAACTCAATATTTAACTGCCGCTAGTTATCCTCTGATCTTCTGGCGACCAGCAAATAAAAAACAAAAAAAACTACACATACTACCGCCACCCCTAACCAAAGAAAAATACCTGCAAAACCACTACTCCTAAATAAATAGTAGACAACTACCATTGAAACCACAGTAGCCAGACAATACAACGAAAAACCAATTTGCCTTAACAGTGCAGCAACATAATTTATTTTGATCTCTGTGCAATACGATTGTCGATCGATAAAATGTTTGCGCCTACGACTTCTGGCTTGTACCGAACGCTGTCACATCACTGATAGGCCTTTTTTCATTCTCAGTAGCTCCTGGTTGAACGGAGCTATATTGTCAACGTCTATTGCACCCGATATAGACTAAACACGCCGTTGTCAAAAATATCTAACGCCTAACCTTACAGGGCTATGAAATCAAAATACATGGCGATCCAGAGCAGACTACAAGAACTGACCTTTGTGCTCCTATTGTCACTTCTGAGTTCATGTTGCCACTTCCACTGGTTCTAGGCTAAGACCAAAAATATCGGAATTACTGATAGCGTTTGCAATTTTCTCGTGCACAAGAACTACCATCGGGGATTCATCCACCCGAAACACTAACTGCCCATTCGTCTTTTCAATATCTATCACCAGTCGTTCAAAATAATGTGAGTCTGCGACAGGCATAGAAGACGACTGACTTAGATTTGCGCATGAAACTCTTCCCACAATATTTACAGTGCTAAATCCAGTAATTTCCTCTTCCGTTTTCTCCCGCTTTATTTCACATGGAAAGATCTGCAAATTGTCAACTCCATTCCTAAGAAGTAAGTCAACCAAACTCTGCGTCATAAGATCTGATCCTGGGTACCAACCGTAAAATCGAGGCTCCTCATCTATTGCTACTCGCATCGTATATCGATAGGGAAGTTTAATTCGATCACCTACCACATCCCATAACTTTCCCATCCCTAACTCAATATGAGAGTTTAATCCGCGCTCCTTTTTCAGATGGATGTTTTCTCTACCGTCAGTGTCTAAGTGGTAGTACATGATGTTACCTCAATCGTTTATTGCAGAGTAATTGTGTTACCGATGTATTTGCCAGTACTCAGCAGCTCGTTTCGACACGAAACGTTTTTTGCTATTTATTATTGCCTCCATTGCACTAGACACTTGGTGCATAGCGAGAACAACTCTCGGCAACGGCCTAACTTTTTTCGGAGGCGATGTCGACTTCTTACATTCCGGACATAGCACTACATGATTTAGTGTTTGACCATTTACAACTTTAAGTAGCTGGTCAACAGCCCCTAGATAGCCTGGCTCTTCGTCTGCATGCAAATTATCTTGTTCACCAAAATCATCTTTTGTATGCTGGCCTTGATGTAGTTGTTTCTTTGTTACCTGCATCATTTTACTACAGATTCTAGATTGCTCAGTTTCTTTAGAAGCAGGGTCGAGATTTTTGCTCTCATTCCATTGATATGTGGTACTGGCAAACGGTAATGGCTGACCGTTTCTCGCATCATCAGTGTCGTAATTCGTGGACTCTGTCAATTCCCATTCAGAGGAGGCCGCCTTTTTGGCAAGCCATACGCATACATCATGATCTGGAAGATGCATTTTAGGAATTAAGTGATGACTCTGAAATGGATATGTAGTTGCATTGCATTTGTCAAGATCCCACTTTCGAGATATTTTTTTGGGCTTAGAAGGTATCCAAGCCCCATCTGACACCATATTATCATATAGTCTTTTTGCAGTAGGAACCCCTAAGTCTCCAGGGTCTCCGTTTTTACCGACTCGACATTTCCAACCATTGTTTTCTGACTCTTCCTTTTTATCGCAAAGTGGTGTTTTATCTTCATCCATGAAGACCATTACCATCGCGACTTGTTCACCTATCTGCATGTTCCGCTCCTTAGATTCTTAATCTTAGTCCAATAAAAAAACTGAAATCGTCATATCTACTATGGAAAATATTTTTCAACCCATTATATTTTTCTTATTATGAAACATAGGATCTCCCATCCTAGCCGCATTTTTCCCTTCAAACTTAACATCAAAGGAGTACATCATAAATTCACAAGGACCTTTGATTTTATTACTTATTACCCCCATCGCTGACCCAGCCTCATCACCGGTACTCATCATGTAAGTAGAACCCTTTACCATGGGCATCTTCTTATCAGTCTTTACCTTCTTCGGGCCCTTACTCGTATCAGACGACTTACCAATATTAGGATAAGGAATTGGAATCGGCCCAGCTGGTGTCGGTGTTTTACAGACATCCGGAAACACTATGCTAAGACCACCGCTCCCCTTGTGAGCAACTCCCCGGCAATTAGCAAAAGTTGTTTGCCCCATGATGATCTCCCTTGATTATCGATTCCTGCTGATGATAACAGCAGCTCTTTCCGCCCTCTCCGAGGACGACCACACAAGTACAGGACTTGAGTCAACGCTTTCATTTAGCGAGGCTCCTGCAAATGCAATTAATGTTGGCCCGATGGCGGCCCCGATATCCCCAAAATATTCAGCCGGATGATTCATTTGAATCTCTTCAGCGAAAAACGTGTGATTACGTGAAAAACTGACACCCCACTCCTTTACACCAAGGTTTTCTCCGTTCAGGCTACACCAAATTTTTCGTATATTTTGTAAACCTGCGTTCGCTAACGCAGATTTTACAGCTTGCGATAGACCGTCGCCCTTATACGGCTGATCACTGAATCGGTGACCAGGCTCGTCAGCAATTCCAGGCAAATGAATTCGTACGGAATCCGCTTTAGGTTTTAAAGTCAGCAATAGAGCTGCTGCTCCTTCTCCGGGGAAAAATCCGTCCATAACACCAGTGGCCATCACCCTGTCATCTTTGTCCAGCGATGCCAGCAATCGGAGATCCAGGAAGCTATCTACACCGACCAGCAACACTTCTTCTACATTTGCTTTGTGCATGTGCAGAATCGCGTCGCGCAATGCATATAGTCCAGCGGCCCTGCCTTTGAGATTCAGCCCCACGCGCTGCATCTCAATTCCGCCGCCTATATTAGCGTTAAGCATTGAAACAAAATCGCGATCAATTATTGGCGACGTATCGTCTGTATAAAGGCGTTCGGGCCCTGCCAATAGAATGGGTAACGGAGCTATTTTTCGATCAGCAAACAGGTTGGTTACGGCCAGCGTCGCCAACTGCAACAGTCTGATTTGCCGCGACGTATAACCGGTTTTGGTTTCTTTTAAAGCTGGTAAAAACTCATCTGGTATCAGGGAGAGTTTCATTGGGTTAAACTGCTTGTTGTATATGCTGCTCTCTTCAAGGCGCGATATACCAGCAGTAATAGCAGCATTCACTGCGGCAGTGCTCAACCCGACAGAATTAACCAGACTGCAATCACCCGGGCTTAAATACACACAGTTAGCGCTTTCGGCCGCCATAACGCTAACCCGCCACCTGACTTATTCTACACACGATAAGGCTCCATGCCATCGCATTGAATATCGACCTGCTCGACCTTAAGCAACTTTTTGTCGCACGCAATCTCTGTTCTCCAGATCATTGAAAACGTACCATTCTCCGTATCGATAGACAGTGTTTCCAGATTGGGAGTGAGAGGAAACGCACTTCCACTGATCAGCACTGAAGCAGAAGGTTGCAACACTGGTAGTGGGAATGCGATTGGCCCGTCTTCGTGCAGGTTTGCTAACCGAACCGGCTCGCCGCCCTGCAGGTAAGTCGGATAAATCATCCGTGGATGAGCCATATTGAAAAAGCGCAAGTCAAAGTCAGTTGGCAGATAAGGTGCTCTGTTACTTTGCCATTGTTCGTCGTAAGTGCCGGCATAGCCGAGGCGCGGCTGCCACGAAGGTGCTGTACTCGCAAAACATACTGGCTCCGGTTGCGAACTTAGCGAAGAGATTAAATTCTGCGGATCTTCCAGATTGGGGAGTCGAATACCGTTCGTGTCATTGCGACCCATACCACGTGTATGCCCTGTGCCCACCGGGTTTTGCTCACAGGCGGAAACAACGCTGCCTGTTTCAGGATCAATCACAACACCGCCATAGGCACGCTCATAGGTCAGCGGCATCGTCTCAAATGGCAGTGGCGACGACATTTGGCCCAGATCCCACATTCTGTCACCGATGACTCTCACGACCATCGATTTGTTGCCTACGGAGAGTTGTGCATCCAGCATACGTACCTGCTTACAACCGGGAGCACACGCATGGCCTGTGAGTATGATGTCACTGGAAGGTTTACACAGGTGTGCCTCGGAAGGCTGGGCAATACTGCTCTCGCCCGGCTCTCCCACGAACTCATCTGCCAGTACAAAGGGTATTTGCTCTTCTATAAACTTCGGTGCAGCTGCGAGTTTAAAACTTGCTTTAATACCGACGTATAGCGAATCAATGCCCTCAGTATTCGGGAACGCATTAATGGTTGCCTGAAGCCCCGTGTCGTTCTTCAGCTGAAGCATCGACAGCCCCCCGGTAAACTATCGGGCAACTGACAGGGTATTGCATTGCCGAGAGCAACCAATCGCAATAACGCCCCCGCCATCATCTCAATGCCTCTACCTGCCTCTTCGCAGGAAGCCTTGTGTCCACATACGGAAGATTCACCTGACTCACAGCCAAATCAATTGCCGCAATGTGTCGCTGTTTTTGCAGGCCGTTTTTCAGCACATTGCTTAAATTGTCAGCGGTTCTGGGGGAACCCGCCAGATAGGATTGGCCAGCGCTTAGTGTGGCATTTGTTTTCCACCACTGACTCACCGATTCCGGATTGCACCACGGCAGATCTTCATCTTCGTCCATCGAGACATCGTCATTTTCCGGATCATCGTCCGGGCCGATATCTTCGTCTTCCGGCGGCGTGTAATCCAGCTCCAGATTTTTTTCGACGATATCTACTCCGGTAATCATGCTGACTGATTCACCGGCTAACCGATTTAGCAACCGATCTGACATTTTGCCTATCAGCCAGGTCATAGCAACCGGATCACCGACAATACCAAACCCGCTCACCACATCACGCTCGCGACCAGGGGTTTTATCCAACGTTTTCAGCAGATTTTTACACTCACCCAGGCTCGCAATTCGCAAATAGAGCGTAAGCGCTTTGGTGGCTACGCTGTCATCTGCCAATGCCAATGACGGCAACAAAGCCAATGCACCCGGTTTATCGCCTAACAATGCCATAGCACGCGCGTACTCGAACTTTTCTGATGAATCCTGCTCAAGCTGGCTCGATTTTAAAATCGGCAGCACGCCCGTTATTGCTGCGTTCGCCGCGGCTCGGGCAGCTACTTTGCGTAACTCTATACTATCGGAGGTAAGATGCGGTCGAACAATACTCTCAGAAACCTTACCATGCGCAGTGCAAGCCAGTAGCCCAAGCATAGTTTGCGCGGGAGACTCATGGCTTAGCAGCTTTTTTACCACACCCGCAAGGCGACCGGGGTTTACCCAGGCAAGAGCCGAGGCCAGCTCAGCCATGCCTTTCGAATCGAATTCGTCAGATTCAAGCCTGTCTACCAGTTCGTCAAATCTATCGTACCGGCTGCTCTCTATGGCCACTAACGCCGCAGTGAATATCGCGCCATCATCATCCGCCTCAACCAACTCGTCAATGAGTGGCTCAGCATCAGTACCTGCGACCAGTAACCCTTTTATATTCGCAGTAACCCGATTATCCAGTTCAAGGAGATCACGCAATGAATAGTGCGGCTCGGAAGCAGCAAGATTCCTTCGATGCCACAAGGCGCTTGCATCCTCTGCGTGTTGGAACACGATATCATCCAGTATCGCCGCCATTGCTAGTTAATCTGCACTGACCCGCCGTGAATACGATTTACCCCGGAAGATTTACTGGAAAGATAAGCGCCACGGACGATAATTTTTCCAGCTTTAGTCAGGGTAATACTTGCCTTACCACACTTCAATTCTATGGACTCTTTAGCCTGCAGAACAACTCGTTCACCATCGACGACGGCTTCTTTTACTTCATTATCGTTTTCAGCCTCAGAACTATGCTCCGCCGCTTCAGAAGTGCTTTGTACCTGCTTCTGATTATCTGCAAGGTTGTTAATGAGTCCCATCACAACAGGCCTTTTTACATTTCCGTTTTCAAACAATATAGCCGCCTGTCTTCCAAGGTCTTCTGCACTTACTGCAGTCGCGGCCTTTGCAGCTATCGGCAGATCCTGAGGGTTATCGCCAAAGGCAACCAATACTTCACCATTTGATGAGAATCCTGCGACCACACCAATAACAACACCATCTATTCGCGCTTTTGTATCTGTCTGAAGCATGACGAGTTACGGTCCTATCATAACATCTAGTTTTGGGTGACTTTACTGCCCTTTAAAACCACCGCTTTACTGGCTTTTGCGTTAATTCCACCAGAGCCTTTTATATTTACGTTTTTACCGGAAATTGTTATGTCTCCGTTTTTCTTCATTTGAATTTTGGCTTTTCCAGTGACAATAGTTATTTCATCTCCTGCATTGATTAACAACTTCTTGCCGACCATCAATTTATCGTTATCGCCAATACTGTGTTCCCGGTCTTTACCAATGGCAACTTCTTCATTGTCATTTACTTGAACTGTATGATCTTTACCGACCGTATTTGAAAGGTTATCTCCAACATCCAGAAACCGATCGTTACCTACAGAAATTGATTGATCTGCACCAATAGAGATAGATTGGTTTTTGCCAATACTGATAGTCTCGTCTACACGGACAGATTCAGATCTGTTTTTACCAATACTGATATCTTCATTTTTACCAACAGATTCGCTTCGATTATTGCCGATCGATATTGTCTCGTTTACACCAACAGTCTCTGTCCGATTATTGTCAACATTAACCGTCTCATCATGCCCTACCCACTTAGCACGGTCGTTCTCGGTATTATTCGTGTGATTTTTCTCCGCATGAATATAGAGTTCTTCCTCGCCTTTCTTATCCTCCATGCGAATTTCATTGAAGTTACCGGCAGAACCACCCTTTGAACTACGGCTCTTTATTCCGCTTTGGGTCTGATTAGCTGGTAGCCCATAGGGTACACCGTTATCACCGTTATAAACCCGACCGGTAATAATCGGACGATCAGGATCGCCTTCTAAAAACTCAACAATCACTTCGTGACCAATACGCGGAATATGAATAGACCCCCACCCCTGCCCGGCCCACACCTGTGATACACGTACCCAGCAAGAGCTGTTTTCATCTGACTTGCCATAGCGATCCCAGTGAAACTGTAATTTCACACGGCCGTATTTATCGGTCCATATCTCTTCACCGGAAGGGCCAACAACCACTGCAGTCTGTGGCCCCTGAACCATCGGTTTCGGGGTAATTCTCGGTGCTCGAAATTGCTGTCTGGAAGAAAACGCTCTGATGTTGCCATGAAAGATCATTTCACCTGAAGAGTCAGATCGATAGTCGTCCAGACTGAAAGAACATTGTGATTCTAAAATGATGTATTCACGATTCTGACTGCTGATTTCACAATTGGTCAGCTTGAATAAAAAGCCTGCGGCCAGTCCCTCTACATTGCCGCTGGCGCTGGCAACCTCGTGCTGAACCGCCAACTCTTCCATTCTGATTTTCGCAACGGTTTCTGCATTAGCTACTTTGGGCTCGCCCGTAGAACTTGGGTATTCCCCGGGGTAGTCATAGATCTCATAGTCAGCTTTTGCGTGGCCGCCGGCCATGGGTTTTTGCGCCAGCATATTGGTTTTGGGGATCTCGAAATTGAAATCTTTGGTAGCGTACTTACCGGGCTGCAACTGCTTGCTTAACTGCCACTGCTGAATATGATCGCGCTCACGAATAAGATTCTCTGACACCGGAAAATACGGAACTTCAGCATAGCCCGGCAAGGTTGAATGGCCGCCATAACCATCAACTATCATCAAGGTGTGCTTGCCGTTCTCGTGCTTGAAGTAGTAGTAAATACCCTCCTGTTCCATTAGCCGACTGAGAAAGTTGTAGTCAGTTTCTCTGTACTGAACACAGTAGCGCCAGGTCTCGTAATTGCCGGATAAATTCAGTTCGTAGTCACTGAAGCCACTATCAGCAAAAACCTGCTCGATAATATCTGGTACGCTGGTTTCCTGAAAAATACGACAGTCGGCAGTCCGCGTTAGAAACCACAACCATGGTCGCACGGAAAATTCGTAGTGCATGAATGAATCTGCACTGGCCACCAAACCACAACTGGCCACGATACCGTGAAAGTAACGGCTGGCTCCCTGGGGTACATAGTCACTTGGTGTGTGGTCAAGCTGGACGGTGATATCTTTGCCCAGAATCTTGTCAAGATCAACTTCAACATTCTCTGTGATCAGCTCCAGACGATAATCAAACAGCGTGCTGATACGCTCACTGCCGCTCATTGAACTGAACAGCAGTGTGTTGTCTGGCAGCGGGGTGTATACCTTAACTGCCCGATTGTCCTGAATTAAGCCTGCCATGTTGATTGTAGCTCCATCTTATTCCAGATCTCGCGAAACGCGCCCGGAACATTTACAACGGCCGATGTTCCATATCGAACTTTGCTCATCAATCGTTCCTTGCCTTCATTTTACTCGCAACTGCTATTGAATGTCGTATTCAAATTCGTTATCCACTGCTGTGACCCGAATTGTTTTCACCTTCTCTTCACTGCCAAACTGCCGCTCCAGCAACTGCTGGCTGATAACTGGCAGCATTGTGTTAGTCAATATGGAGTCGATCATTCGACCACCGCTGTCCAGTTCCGTGCAACGGCTGGCGATCAGTTCGATCACATTTTCATCGTAGCTAAAATCGATTCCATGATTATCTTCAATGCGCTTCTGGATTCTACCCAACTGCAGCTTTGAGATTGCACCAATCATCTCATCGTTGAGCGGATAGTAAGGAATAACCACCAGTCTGCCCAGCAGCGCCGGAGGAAACACCTTGAGCAATGGCTCACGCAACGCCTTGGCGATACCGTCCGGTGAAGGCATGAGTTCCGGGTCTTTGCACATATTCATGATTAGATCCGTACCCACATTGGTGGTCAGCAGGATCAGGGTATTTTTGAAATCAATGGAGCGCCCTTCGCCATCTTCCATGAAGCCTTTATCGAAGACCTGAAAAAACATTTCATGAACATCAGGGTGGGCTTTCTCAACTTCGTCAAGCAATACAATGCTGTAAGGACGGCGCCTTACCGCCTCTGTCAACACGCCACCTTCACCATAACCTACATATCCAGGAGGCGCGCCCTTAAGAGTCGATACGGTGTGCGCTTCCTGAAATTCACTCATATTGATGGTGATTACATTTTGTTCACCACCATAAAGCGTTTCTGCCAGCGCAAGTGCGGTTTCGGTTTTACCAACACCGGATGACCCGGCCAGCATAAATACACCAATTGGCTTGCTGGGGTTATCAAGGCCTGCACGTGAGGTCTGGATGCGCTTGGCAATCATATCCAGCCCGTGTCGCTGCCCAATGATTCTCTCTTCGATATGATCAGCAAGATTAAGGACAGTTTCCATTTCATCTTTGACCATCCGACCGACAGGCACACCTGTCCAGTCCTGCACCACTGATCCCACAGCCTGCTGATCAACGGTAGGCAATATTAAAGGATTAACCCCCTGTATTTCTTCAAGCTCAGCTTGTAACTGATTTAACTCTGATAACAGATTTTCGCGATCGCCGCCTTCACTCTGCGACTTGTCTTCAGTTGGCGCTTCACCTTCTGCAGCCTCTTCAAGTTCACTACCTGTGCCTTCCACAGGAGAATCAGACCCGCGTAATTTTGACCGCAGATCGAGTATTTTCGCCACGATCTCCTTCTCTTTGTCCCATCGGGCCACTAGTTCAACTTCTCGGGCTCGCTCTGTTTCCAACAGCGTGGCTGTTTTATCTTCACGCTCAGCGACATCTACGCCAACCGTTTTTTCACGACTTATAATTCGCTGCTCTGTTTCAAGTGCCTGTATTTTCTTTCGACAATCGTCCAGTTCCGCTGGTACGGCGTGCTGACTGATGGCAACTCGCGCTGCCGCGGTATCGAGTAAACTCACTGATTTATCGGGCAACTGTCTGGCAGGTATGTATCGATGTGAAAGTTTGACAGCTGCTTCCAGTGCTTCATCGAGAATCTGTACCTGATGATGATTTTCCATTGAAGAGGCAATGCCACGCATCATCAACACCGCTCGCTCCTCGGTTGGCTCATCAACCTTAACCACTTGAAATCGACGGGTTAATGCCGGGTCTTTTTCGATGTGCTTCTTATACTCAGCCCATGTGGTTGCAGCGACGGTTCGCAGTTCACCACGCGCCAATGCCGGCTTCAGCAAATTGGCTGCATCACCGGTACCAGCCGCACCACCGGCCCCAATCAGGGTATGTGCTTCATCGATAAATAAAATGATCGGCTTTTCGGAGGACTGCACCTCCTCAATCACCTGGCGCAGGCGATTTTCAAACTCGCCCTTCATACTTGCCCCTGCCTGCAATAAACCGATGTCAAGTGATAGCAAATCTACATTTTGCAACACCGGCGGCACATCACCACGCGCAATACGTTGCGCAAATCCTTCGACAACAGCGGTTTTCCCCACGCCCGCTTCCCCGGTCAATATGGGATTGTTCTGACGGCGGCGCATAAGGATGTCTACCATCTGGCGAATTTCTTCATCGCGACCCACAATCGGATCCCCGTTACCTGTACGGGCTTCCTCTGTCATATTGGTAGTATAGGCTGCCAGCGCTTCCTGTTTACCCATTTGGGCCGGTGCCATTGCACCGCTCGCTTCCCCAGGAACTGCACCACCGCCAATACTGTAGCCATCTTTACTCCCCATGCTCGCTTCGGGTGACGCAGATACAATGGAGTCAAAGTTATCAACCAGCGCTTCAACTTTGATCTCGTCAAATAGTTTGGAAATACCTAACAGTCTATTACGCAGGGTGGTTGTTTTAAGTAGTCCGACCATCAAATGCCCGGTACGGACGGATGAATCTTTAAATAGTAATGTCGAATACACCCACCCGCGCTCTACCGAGGATGAGATATCTTCAGAGAAATCAGAAATCGAAGACGCGCCGCCACGTAACATCTCAAGATTATTGGTCAGGTCACGCGACAAGTGAGAGAGATCAACATCGAAATGCCGCAGAATATGATGAATATCACTATCTTGTTGATTACAAATTTGGTCCAGCCAGTGAACAAGCTCTACATAGGGATTTCCACGCAGCTTACATAATTTTGTTGCACTCTCAATGGAGCGGTATCCTACCTCGTTTAATTTGCCAAACAGATTAGCCCTGCTTATCTCCGTCATTTCCTTGCCCTTTCCATTTACGTTTAGTACTAACTATTAATCTAACAAACTCATCATCACTGACAACTTAATTACATCTGCCTGTCGCTTAATGCAGCGTTGATTTAATTTTAAGTTGTTGCCTGCTTTTGACCGCAGCAAAAGACTTTTCATTACCTTTAGAGCCACCCAATAACCAGCTAAAACCCAACTGTTGTCTGCTGTTCAAACTTAAGCGACGAGCCTCACCTTCACGGAGAACCAATTCAAGGTCCCAGTCAAACTCATCTCCGTAATAACTTTTTACCAGGTCTCGCAACTCGCCGTTACGTTTTGCTCCCGGCATAAACAAAGAGTATTCATCCCAGGTCATCGGTCCGATTCTGATTCGAAACTTGTGACTGATACTCCACACTTTTCGACCAGCATACGTTGAAACACCAAGTTCACAATTGGACTGGTGTGAACCAAGACGAAACCTCTCTTCCTGCGGAATGGGAAGCCAGTCACCGATAAACTCTATAATCTCACATGACAGGCCAAAGTAACTATTAACCATTGCCTGCATGCCCGACGGGCTGCGAGTCCGTGCCCCCAACCAACCGGCAAAATTAAAGCGCGCCCCATCTGGTAGTGAGTCACGCTCATTACCCATCGCGGATAAGTTTCCACCTATCGCAGCAACATAATCTGAGTAGCGGCTACTCTGCCCGCGATCAAGATTAATCGCCGGATCTGATTCCGCTATCGCTCGGTAAAACAAACTAAGCATGCGGTGATTAAATAAATCAATGAACTCACGAAAGGTGGGGTCATTGTGATGTGCTGCACGTTGCATTGCATGTTCAGTATAGTGAATCGGCATTGGCCCGTTACTACCGAGCAAACCTAAAAAATTACAAAACAGGCGATATGGATGCGCATTTCCACCAGACTCAATATCTTCAAGCTCCTGCCCCACAAAAGCCAGCGAGACATGCTGCGACAGACGTACTGGCTCATCTCTTAAGCGACTGGCGTAACCCAGCCGGGGCTTATCCGGGGCGGCACACTCAAGCAACCTCACCGCCGCCACAAAATCTGCCGCTTTTACTCTTTCTGTCAGTTCGTCCAGATGATTCATCAGAGGGTACTCATCAGATCAGCTGCCGGGAGCCGATTCTAACCGGCCAACGCTCAATTTCTTCGCGTTGTATGGTTTCAAGTACGGTTTCAGTGAATGAATTTGTACTGGCGTAGTTGGCGAAAAAATGTTCCATCACTGAACCGAAAAGATAAGCGCCTGTGCCTTCAAACGCGGGTTCGTCCAGTCGCAGCCTTATTTGTGTACCATGTGCAATTTCGATATGACTACCAACTCGCCGCTGTCTGACGACGGGTTTAGACCTGACCTGACTAATACCGGCTATCTGCCTGCCTCCGGGTTTGTCACCGCCTTCAGAGTATAATTCGAGCATTTGCCGAAGCATCGCGGCAGCCTTTTCGCCATCATCTTCAGTGCCCGCATCACCAATGGAGAGATAATTGAGACTAAGGTTACTCACAAGCTGCCATACATCCCGCTGATAAGCCCTTGAAGGTCTGGGCATGGTTGGGCCAGTAATACAACGAATACTGTCGACCGGTGCACCGGCCTCTAGAAATAGATCACTGTCACCCCGTCCTACTGGCATTTGCAACGGCAGATCGCGATTGGTACACAGTGTTTTCACAGACAACTGACGCAAATCACTTCTGAAAGGCGCTTCATTGATATCAACAAGGGAGACAAAAACCTCACTGCCAATGTAGCTTGAACGCGGTCCCGCACGCTTCTGTCGTGAAGATAATCTTCTGGGGTCACGCTGTAAGCTAAAAAACGCACCGCTTTGGTCAACTCGTTCACTGTCAATACTGAAGTAAGGAGAGAAGTCCTGATTGTTTCCCTCACTGCCGTGCCCGGTCACCGACTCAACCCGATAAATTTCATAGTCCATCGGACGTGTTCGGTCTGGTATCAGGTGATATTCATGCTGCATGCGATCCAGGTGTATACGATCAGTACTGCGTTCAAAAAGATTAATTGCCGGCACGCAGTTTAGTTCAAAATTTTCGGCGCCATAAAATTCTGCGTTGTGTTGAATACTGTTATCAAACAACAACACTAGCTCAACTTCAGTAGACTCGCAGCGTTTTAAGCGACTCCGCAAATTATTGATACGCATAAACTGGAAACGCTGGGGAAACGCAAAATACTCCTGAAGTATTCGATACCCGTGAAAACTGCGCGCACCTCCCGGCAGCATCGCTTCGTGCGGTTCAAACCCAACCCTGTTTACCGTTGACAGACGCGAAGGAGAGCGAATTTCCGCTTGCTCAGCAACGACTGCGACGGACTGGGTGTGCCCCATAATCTGTTCATACAACATGGGACCAATAGCATCTGCGCCGGTAATGAAAATATTTAAATCATCAATTGGCAGCTCGGAAAAATTAAGATCCTGTTCAGAACTGAACTTTAGCGCCAGGGCGGACTTCACATTTTTGGGGGCAGCAATACCTGCAGCTTCTATTGCAGCGCGACTCGCCAGCACCCGGCTGCCGGTAATGTTAATCGGCCACAGAGTTAAATCATTAGCAGTGACGAACTGACAGGCTGTTTCGAGATCTGCTGAAGTTTGACTTCGCATTGCAGCACCGGCCTGTACGGTAAATCCGTCGGCCAGAGACCCTTCACTCATTGATGGTTTCATATGGGCAACGACCATCGATGGTACAGGTGCAAGGTAATCCGGATAGATCATTTCAAGTAGTTGCCGCGCCAGCCCGCTATAGCTTGCATCTATCTTTACCTGCACGCGCGCAGCAAGAAAAGCGAACCCTTCCAGCAGACGTTCAACATAAGGATCTGAACATTCAAGAGACTCAAGACCCAACCGACCTGCTATTTTCGGATACTCGGCAGCAAATTCACCGCCCATCTCCCGCATGTGTTGCAATTCACGGCGATAATGGTTAAGAAAATCCGGGTTCATGATTAGTCGTCACCTTCTTTTAATACGACTTCACCAATTTCCAAATCTACTTCGGTGCGCAGAAACAATGGTTCAGGCATCGGGTTACCCCACAGCGTTCCCTCTATCTTGAACGTAACACTGTTGCCATGCACTGCATCTTCACTCTGTATTGAGACTACTCTGACAGAATCTTTCAGAATTCGCTCTTCGAACGCTTGTATAGCCTTGCGGATATTACTTTCCAACAATCCAAAATCTACGCTGGTGATGGTGGTTCCCGATAGATTTGGCAAGCCATAGTTGATTACTGAACCTTCCAGTTCAGGGTACTCTGAAAGGTCCAGCTCACTTTCAATGTTTGACGTATTAAGCAACCACTCAAGATCACGCAATGTTGCTGCTCGCAATTGCACCATTGTTTCTGCGCGGCGCTCACGAGCCTCGGTGACGTCTCCCGGGTTATCGTCTGTCAGGCGATCAAGAAGCGATGGCAGTAGTCTTTCACGTGCTGTTAGTTCAGCCATTAACTCCTCCTGACACTATTCTTAAATGACAGACCTCACTGCGGTAAACAGCGTTTTCCGACTGCTGTAAATCAACAGTATTCATTACTCTGCAGCGGCATTGGTGGTTTCATCATGCTTAATCACAATGTGACGGGTTTCGAGTATCGGAAAGTCACCGGCATCTGTTGAGAATACTCGTTGCCCCGTACCAACAAAAAACTCGCCACCACGATCATGCCATTCTGTTTTCCGCGCAAGTGCTAACTGATCGTCCGCAGTTGAATCAGGGTACCTTGACGGGATAAATCCCACGGCCTGACCTTCATTGCGCCAGGTAAACTGAGCTGGTATCCAAACCAGATCACGTAAATCTTCAGGCGGTTGAAACTCAATTTCAGCGATATTAAAAAACGGAATCCAGTAGTACCGACCGTTCACAACAGCCTCGAGAACCGGTCCCAAACGCATGTCTGCATCAGCTATCCACTCAAAGGGCTGATCATCTATGGTGCCTGCACTGACAGGAGCCTGATCAAATGCTTCAGAGGCAACTCGCAGGGCTTGCTCACCATCGTTTGCAGCTGCTGGCGCAAGTGCCTGAATCAGAGTGGCAACCCAACTGGCGGGTTCGCCGAACAATACAGGCGCTTTACTGCCCGCAAACACCTCACTGCGAAAACCTTCGTTTTGCAACAACTCCCGACAAGCCTGAGCCATAAGAAGTGTACTCGGATCAATATCTGCCGCAACGTTTAGCTGGGTTAGCGCGCGCTCCCAGTTACTCTGAACCGCCAGCAACTGAAACAGGAAAACCCGATGACGTGCCGAGTCAGGATTCTCTCTAATGGTTTCCTGCAGTAACTTGAGCGCACCGGTCAAATCGCCCGCTTTTATACAATCTTCCGCGCTCATCGAATATCCTTATACTAAAGACCATAAAAAATTGGCTGTAAAATCACAGCCAAAACGTTTAACCGACTCGCAAAAATGCGAGCCGATCCACACCGGTAAATCGCGTACTATTTTCCTTCGTTAGCAGCAATATCCCACGAATACTCAGGAGCTGCGCCCTTTGAACCGTCTTTAGCCTGCTCCGTGTACATCACCTTAACTTTGCTGAAGTTTAGAGTTATATTTTCAGTCAGACGATCTTCGCCGCCGCTACCACCGGTACTGACAGAAGTAATCATGATGTCTTCCATCTCGATCTTCAGGTACTCAAGCGGCTTCTCACCAGCTTTACGAACAGTCAACAATGCCTTAGGAATGTGCTTACCGTTTGATGTATGAATCATCAGCGCGGGAGAACTTTTATCAATGTACTTTGTTACCGAGATATCATTCACATTGACTTTCCCTGCACCGCCACCAGCACCCATGTGAGTAGTGCCGCTTTGACTCATACCCCAACTCCATGCCAATACATCAATAGTATTCTTGTGCTTAGAGTCCTGCGACTCACCTTCAATACCGTCTAACTTTAAAAACTGATCAACAGCCATGTGTGCTTCTCCCTTTAGAAATCTATGTGAAGTGAATTTTAGAAAGTAACAGCGCGAATGCTGCTACAGGATCATTATACAGCCTGTTACTGCCAGGCTGTATAACAAAGTTTAAAAAAATAGTACTACGCCCCTTTGCCAGACGGCAACTTAGACACCAGCCTGAGTGACACCGATAGTCCTTCCAGCTGATAATGTGGTCTTAGGAAGAACTGTGAAGAGTAGTAACCTGGATTACCTTCAATCTCTTGTACAACAACCTCTGCAGCTGCCAAAGGCTTGCGTGCTTTTGTTTGTTGCGTAGAGTTACCGGGGTCACCATCAACGTAAGTCATTATCCACTCCTGTAGATAGCGTTGCATATCTGACTGACTTGCAAATGAACCAACTTTATCGCGAACCATACACTTCAGATAATGTGCAAAACGACAGGTTGCAAACAAGTACGGTAAACGAGCGGCCAAATTTGCATTCGCTGTTGCATCAGGATCATCATACTCAGCCGGCTGCTGCATTGATTGCGCACCAATAAAAGTCGCAGAGCTTGTATTTTTACGATGCAACAACGGCATAAAACCGTTTTTGGCTAACTCGGCTTCACGCCGATCCCCAATCGACACTTCAGTCGGACACTTCATGTCCACACCACCATCATCGTTCGGAAATGAGTGAACAGGTAATCCTTCAACTGTACCACCACTCTCAACACCACGAATCTGCGAACACCAGCCAGTTTCTTTGAAAGAACGGTTAATATTGACTGCCATGGCATAAGCTGAGTTTGCCCAGCAATAGTTGTTCGAGTTGCCACCATCGGTGCTTTCTTCAAAATCAAACTCTTCGACAGGATCGGAGTTAGCACCATAAGGCAATCGAGCAAGAAACCTTGGCATCGCCAGCCCAAGATACCGGGCATCTTCTGACTCCCGAAGCGCGCGCCAGGCTGCATATTCCGGAGTGGTGAAAATTTTGGTCAGGTCACGTGGATTAGATAGTTCATTCCATGAATCGAACTGAGCCACAGATGGTGAGGCACCGGTAATAAAGGGCGCATGTGCAGCTGCGGCCACCTGAGACATACTGGTCAGAAGCTCAACATCCGGCGCAGAGTGATCAAAGTGAAAGTCACCTACCAGACAACCATACGGTTCTCCGCCAAGCACATCGTATTCAGCACCATAGATCTTCTTGAACAAAGGGCTTTGATCCCAGGCCACACCCTTGAACTTCTTCAGTGTTTTACCAAGCTCATTTTTGGTGACATTAAAAACCCGAACTTTAAGCGTCTCGTCAGTTTCTGTGTTGTTCACTAAATGATGAAGACCGCGCCATGCACCCTCACACTTGGTGAACTCCTCATGGTGCATGATTTCATTAACCTGATCAGTCAGTTTTTTATCGATCTCTGCAATCATTGCATTAATCGATGCAACAGCGTCTTCCGACACAAGCGCTGTGTCAGCCAAAGCCTGCTGGGCCAGTGTTGCCACCGCGGCTTCAACATTGTTTTTTACTTCTGGGGATTTCGGCCGAAACTCCTGATCAATCAGACTGGCAAAATCATCAAATTCAATACCCTGCGCTTCTGCGCTTTGGTCCTGGGCTTCTTGTTCAGCCATGACTAGCTCTCCTCACTTTTTTCGGCGTCACCGCCATCTTCGGGCTTGGCTGATGCAGCGAGTGATTCAAGCAGGGAAGGATCCTTGAGAATTTTCGCTATTAACTCTTCTGCACCGGACTTGCCATCCATATACGTTACCAGGTTACTTAACTGTGTACGTGCGTCCAGTAACTTTGCAAGCGGTTCAACTTTTGCTGCCACAGCTGCAGGTGAAAAATCATCCATGCTGTCGAACGACACTTCTACAGACATTTCTCCCTCACCCGTAAGCGTATTAGGCACTCGCATTGCAACTTTAGGTTTAGTTGATTTCAGGTAATCATCAAAGTTGTCAACATCGATCTCTGAAAAGTTCCGATCATCTATTTTCGGCTTTTCTTCCCCGGCATTACCTGACAGATCTGCCATCACTCCCATCACAAAAGGCAGATTGATTTTCTTTTCCGCACCGTACAATTCGACGTCGTACTCGATTTGTACGCGCGGAGCACGATTCCTTGATATGAATTTCTGACTGCTTCCGGCCACACTGTTCTCCTTACACGTACCCTAATGGCACACAGGTTAAAAAAGTCACTTGCATTAGGCGCAAGCGTTGGTTTCCAAATTACAACTAAAAAATCTATACATTCAAAAAAAAGCTACTTACATCATTAAACAAATCATGGTCTCTATGATTTCTCTGCTATAGCCCGGATTATTCACGAAATTGACGGCATCTCACTTGATCTTTGATTCCACAGCGAATTTTTTCTTTTGTAAATATCAATAAGTATTCAACGCAAGAAGAAAATACGCTGTGAAAACAAATCTCTGCGCGATATGCTCGACATTTCATGAATAATCCGGGCTAGGTCCATTCCGAACTTGCAGCATCATCCTGAGCTGCAACTGGCTCCGCGTCAGAACCACTGCCAACCGATTCAAACTCATCCAGCAAATCCATAAAATTCTTCGGCACCAGATTGCGAACTTTTTGCACTAAAAGTGATATTGGACTGGATGGCTCGTGTTGTTCGAAGAACTTTTGAATATCTGACAACGTCTGCAGCACCTGCTCACGAGAAGTGATTTCCAGTGATTGATCTTCCGATGGTTCAGCTTCTGCCGACACAGAGGTCTCAGGAGATGAGTCTTCGTCCAGACCCTCTGCAGAGTGTGGCGCTTCAGCTTTCGCCACCTCGAATTTCTCACCATTAAGAAACGCGTTATAGCTGTGCTCCAGAAGAAAGTTAAGCGGGTCGTCTTTGAGTGTCGACATTAACTGTCGGAAATTATCCTGATGCTGTGGTGCAAGCTCTCTGAGGATATCGAAGAAATTTTTGTAGACCATCTCACGAGCACGGTACAACAAAATCGGCACCGGGCTTGAAGGTTCAAACTTTTGATAGAAACGCATCACACTATCGAACGCTTCCGCTACTTTGTCACGGTTTGCATACACGCTGCTTGTTACCGTCACAGTGGTTTGAACCGAGCCAGCTGTTGCGGGTGCCACTACACCCCCAACGTCTGAAACCTCCTGCGAATCAGAACTTTCAGCCGCTGCAACAGGATCAGCTAAAGCTTCCAGTTTGCTGCCAGCGTACTCCCGAAACACCCCCTGGCAAGCCACTACTGTATTCTTAAGCCCTCCAAAGGACGGTGCATCAGATCCAATCAGGTCACTCAGCTTCGAGTCCAGAGAGTCAGCCAGGCTCACAATTTCTGTCATTGATGCATCGGTTGCGACCAACTTCTCTGCATCAGTTTCCGTAAAAGCCCCTCTGATGAGGTTGCTGTTACATCGCTCCTTCTCTTCATCTGTGCCGACTACGCGACCGTTAGCGATATCGATATCGCGTTTCGAAAACGCCCCTAGTTGCTTTACGTCGACCAATACCGACTCGTTTAGTAAGTCGATTGTATCAGGGCTATCGGTCAATTCACGCAACGGATTGATTCGCTCCCACCAAGGATCGTCAGGGTCGTCTTTGTCTTCCTCCGGGTATATTTCGGTCCAGTGATTAGTAACCAGGTGATCGAGTATGCTCAGAGATTCAGCTAAACCAGTAAAACCATGAACCCCGGTTGCACCTTTAACAAGGCCAACGAACAGATCCAGATGCTTTGACTGCGCAAGTAAATCTGTACTCAGTGACAAAGACTTCTTGTAGTCTGGTGGCTGCGCTTCAATGACAGCATCACCCATTTGACTGCCGGCTTTTCCTGCCAGCGCTACCTGGAGCTCTTGAAACGCAGGGTCAGAAGTGATGTCAGCGCGCCCGGCTCCTGCATCCTCCGTCAGCTTTTGAGCTATCCCTGTTAACTGCTTGTATTGCACTTTACGTTCACCAATCCTTGTTTTTAGCGTGTTCTGGTCCGTCGATTGTATCGACCAATAGGTGCGTTACTAGCCACCGGACGCTCGCGATTCTTCATAACATCAACCGCTCAACGCGATTTATAGCACAATCATGCCTCAAATTGCATAACCCACATCGAGGAAAGCGTGCTAAATGAGTGGTAATATTACCGCTGAGACTCAACAACGGCGCCTCATGCCGTGTCAAACAGTATGAATACCGATTTTCAGGCATGCAAGAGCACATCATCACACTGTGGTAATTTTCTGTGCTACCAAACGACTACCTCAAAACCTATACTGAACAAATTAATTTCATACCCGTTTTGACGATACCCATGCCTTTAGCGTAAAACGATCAGACTGTTACTGAACGACCAAAGATTAATTCGATGACTCTGTTACTCACAATTCAAACATTAGCATCGTCCGAATCAGGTCAGAGCGTGCCTGCCAGCAGCACTTTCGATAATTTTCCGGTTGTCATAGGAAGATCCCCCTCCTGCGATCTGACGCTGCCCGACCCCGAAAAGTTTGTCTCCTCCAAGCACGCAGTGATCAACTGCAGTAACAACATAGTAAGCATCACCGACACCAGCTCCAACGGTGTATTTGTAAATGGTTCCGCCATTCCGTTGGGCCGTGGCAACACTGTCGCGCTGAATTCCGCAGACTCGGTCACCATGGGGGAATTTGCTCTATCCATCACTATAGGCAATGGCTCGAACGCTCCACATTCTTCTTCGCCCGGGGTTGACGCTTTATTCCCCGACGATAGCGCGTCATCTGCACACAGTGGCAGAAACGATGACCCATTCGCAGAACTGGACGATCTGCGCCCATCACCGGCCTTCGAAAACGCTCCTTCCGTTGATCGACTGGACGCCGATATCAGCATCGGACCCGATGCGTGGGAGACCAACGACTCCCCAATGGATCCGGGATCACCCGATCCCTTCGCAGATCTGGACTCACCCTCTGCTTCTCCTGCACCTTCAAGCCAGAACGCTTCCTCTGCAAGCGACGACGATGACTGGGCCGGATGGCTGGGTGAGGTAGCCACAGGCGCCGAAAGCCAGCCCGTAGCAAAAGAATCTCCGCCGGCCACACCACCTGCCAGTAAACCCGCCGTGAACCCCGGAGCAGTCACTGAAGTCAGCTCGCCGCAACAGGCCGCCAGGCCGGTTCCACCACAAGCCAATAGCGGAGACTCGCTTGATGCGCTGTTGTCCAGCGCCGGTCTTGATCCGCAAAAGTTTGCTACCGTCAATAAGCATGAATTGGCACAACACATTGGCCGAATCCTGAATCGCAGCACCCAAAGTATGATGCTGCTGTTAAGGTCGCGGGATGAAATTAAAAACGCCATGCGGACCGAAGTCACACTTTTGGCACCCAAGGGAAATAACCCGCTGAAATTTTCAATCAGTGTCGAACAGGCGCTCGAGACTCTACTCACGCCGTCACCAAATAACGGCTTCACAGACGGTGAAAAAGCGATCGATAAGGGACTGGAAGATATAAAAATCCACCAGTTGGCAATGCTTGAGGCCATGCGATCCGCGCTGCAAATCGCTCTGTCACACTTTGATCCGGCAGTTATCGAACAGCACTCGAAAGAAAACAACCCTCTGGTGTCAAACCTGCCCCTGGCAAAAGAGGCAAAGCTCTGGGAACACTTTAACGATCGATTCAATGCAATAAAACGGGAAACAGTCGATGACTTTAGTGATCTATTTGGCCGAGAATTACGCAAGGCCTATGAAAAAACTGTTGAAGACCTAAAACACCCGATGGGTTAGTATCATTCACCAAAGGCACGGAAGCACAAGATCGACAAGGGAGCCGACAGATCGAAATCTCAATTCTGAAAATTGCACTGACTGGCGTTTTGCACCGCCAATCCAGATTGAACACACCCTGTCCACACCAGCGACAGGGTAACCGTACCCTCAAGATTGTCGGTGTCAGAAGCAACAATCACTCTCAAGTCCAATGGTGGTCCGACAAGACTATCGGCCAGCTTCTACAAGCACGTGGCACATTCTCTCCGGATCGCCGTACCTCATGCTTCAGGCAAATGATCCAACTGTGCAATATTCGTTTGGACTATATTCATCAAAACAAAACAGCAGTGACCCGGTAGTTGTGATCAGGGTCGTAGAAAGTTCACATCACTGGAACTTTCAGAAAAACAGAGGAAGTGGGTTTGTTAAAAAATAACAGAACAGTTTGGTCAGAGGGCATGTTTCTCGGGCCGCACCATTTTCAGCAGAACGATCGATTCATGCTGCACACCATGGCGGCACTGCAACAGAACGCCAGCCCGTATCCGTATGGATTGCAAACACTCGAGATCGATGAAAACGCACTTAGTGAAGGGCAGTTCTCAATAAATCAATGTCGTGGAATATTTGCAGACGGCACTCCCTTTTCACTGCCGGAAGACGGTCCACTGCCCGAGCCACTGGAAATCACATCGGAGTCGATTGGCAGCATCATTTCTCTGGGTCTTCCATTTGATACGCACGCCGAGAAAGACATCACCGAAACACGAACTCGGGAATCATTCGCACGCTATCTTTTTCAGGATCTGCAAGTTGATGACAAACACAGCCCCGATTCTAACAGTGAGGAATCCGTATTTACCGCGTCTTTGTGGGTCCGGTTGCAACATTCGGGTTCAGATGAGACTGCATTTCATACTATCCCCGTGTGCAAGATCAAGGACTGCAAAGAAGATGGTTCGGTAGTTCTGGACAAGGAATTCCTGCCATGTGCAATGTCACTTGAAGCAACCAGCGGCCTTTCGCGATTTTGCCGAGACCTGGAAGTACTGCTTGCACAACGCGCTACCGATTTAGCCGGCAGGCTGGGCCGTCCGGACAGCGGCGATACCGCCCAGCTAACCCAGTTCTTCATGCTGCAGATTATAAATAGAGCCAAACCGCTGCTAGGGCATATTCTAGCGACTTCGCAAATGCACCCGGAAGCAATCTTCCGCGAACTAATACAGCTAGCCGGTGAATTGGCCACATTTTGTCGAACCGATAAACTGCCAGCCTCTTTGCCAGAATATAATCATCGTGATCAATACGCGACCTTTAATCCACTGATGGCTAATATCAGGGAAAGCCTGAACTTCACGGTTGATCAGAAAGTGCAGCCATTTCCAGTGGAGCATGTTAAAGGCGGCATATATACCTGCACCGTAGCTGATATCAATCTGTTCCACAGTGCGCGTTTCATTATTGCTATTACGGCTCGCGTACCACAAGAGGATTTACGCCATCAGTTTTCGCAACAAACTACCATCGCCTCAAAAGATAAGTTAAGAGATCATGTCACTTCACATGTGTCGGGCGTACGGCTGAATCCGATGGTGCAAGTACCTAACAATATCCCAATGTATGAACAGCATTTGTATTTCGAGCTTGAACGCGGGAGTACCATCTGGAGTGAAATAGCAACAACGGGAATTATCGCTATGCACATTGCCGGCAACTTCCCCGAAATAAAAATGCAGTTATGGACGATTAATCAATGAGTGATGACCCATTCGCAGATGATGACAGGACGGTCCTGCGACCAGCCTCGGCAAAACCTGCAGCGGCACCAGCTGCAGCCGCGTTAAACACACCTGCAAGCTTCTCCGGACAGTTGCTGAGCGGTATCAACCCTCTGGAAGGCGCTGCCTCGCCGTTACTGTCTATCCTGATTACGATAAAAACTGCCGCTTCGCACCCATCACCCAATCAGCTTAAACAACAAGTTTCTCAGGAAGTTGAAAAGTTCAGGCAAAGCGCTAAAAACCTGGTCGATGATCCCAAAAAACTCACCATGGCAAGTTACGTATTATGCACGGCACTTGACGAAGCCGCTTTGAATACCCCATGGGGCGATCGATCAGACTGGGCGCAGAACAGTTTGCTATCGTCCTTTCACGGTGAAGTCCGTGGCGGCGAGAGGTTCTTTGAACTCTTAAAGAAGCTTGGGGCAAGCCCGCAAGAGAATATTGATATTCTTGAACTCATGTATATTTGCCTGGCTCTGGGATATGAAGGTACTTACAAGATCGCACCAAAAGGCCAGACAACATTAGAGAAGGTTCGCAAATGGCTATACGATATCCTCAGTAAAGCTGGTCGCACAGCACCACACTCCCTGTCTCCCAACTGGCAGGGTGCAGAGATAAAAGATCGGGCACTGCCAAGAATGACTCCGGTTTGGCTGATGCTTGCTGTCGCAGCTGCTGTCTGTGCCATGGCGTTGTTTACTTTGCAGATACGATTAAGCGAAAAAGCTGAAACAACTATAGGCGGCTTTCTCCCACTGAAAGTGGCACAACTGACTGCGAAAAACCCGCCACCACCACCTGCCCCCGATCCGGTGGCACGTCCAACACTCACTGATTTACTGCCAACACCCATCGCTGCCGGACAACTGAGTGTTATAGAGTACCCTGACAGAGCACTGGTTCGATTGGTTGGTGACAACTTGTTCGGCTCTGGTCGCTCTGATATCGATAGCAGAGCACTGCCACTGCTTGAAGAAGTGACCACAGCACTTAATCGCTATAACGGTCAAATACTAATCACCGGACACACCGATAACATCCCAATCAGAAAACCGGAATTCCCATCGAATCTGGATTTATCTGAGGCTCGCGCAGTCTCGGTCGGTCAGATCCTGGCACAGGAAATCATCGATCCCGACAGACTTCTTGCACAGGGACTGGGTGATCTGGAACCGTTAAACGATAACAGCACCGCAGAACTCCGCAGCAAAAACCGACGTGTTGAAATTACCGCGTTTTATTAGCATTTAATAAAAACGCACACGATAAACCAGTAAAAATATAACGCCTTATGGACAGACAACAAATCAGTTTCGAAGGACAACTACCAGTATGAATTTTTTGTTCGATATTATAAGGCAGAAGTGGGCTGCCACACTGGGGGTTGTATTGGCCATCAGTGTATTTATCTGGTACATGGGTCCGTATATAGCTTTTCGTGATGTCGCACCGCTAAGGCCACAAGACACCCGCATCATCTGTATTCTTGTATTACTGGCTGTATGGGCTCTCTACACACTATTTCGAAAATGGCGCAGCAAGAAAAACAACGAGGAACTGCTGGACTCATTGGCAGACGATAGTGGCGTTGGCGAGGCACAAGCAGCAGAAGCAGAAGCCTTGCAGGAAAAAATGCAAGACGCTGTCGCAGTGCTTAAAAGTAAAGATTTCTCAAAAACCGGTGGCAAGAAATTTATCTATGAACTGCCCTGGTATTTAATTATTGGTCCTCCAGGAGCTGGAAAAACAACGCTACTGGCAAATTCCGGTCTCAATTTCCCACTCGAAGAATCTCACGGCAAGTATTCAGTGAAAGGCGTTGGCGGGACTCGGAACTGTGATTGGTGGTTCACTGATCAGGCTGTGATGCTGGACACAGCCGGGCGTTACACAACTCAGGACAGTGACTCCGAGATCGACAAAAAAGCCTGGGAGAATTTTTTACAACTACTTAAAGACAATCGAAAACGCCGCCCGATCAATGGCATGTTTATCGCGCTTGCACTACACGACATAGTCAACCAATCTGAAGATGAATTAATTCAGATGGCAAAAACTATTCGATTTCGCATGGACGAAATCCACGATAAGTTTGGTATGCGCCCTCCCGTCTACCTTATTATTACCAAAAGCGATTTGCTGGCCGGTTTCGGTGATTTTTTTGGAAGCTTCGATACTGACGCCCGTAACCAGGTGTGGGGTTTCACAGTCAGTGCTACGGAAAAAGGTGAATTCTCTGCACAAACCAAAGAACAGTTTGAGCAATTAAAATCGCGCTTATACGGGCAGCTAACCACCAAGCTTGCTAATGAATCATCACAACCCCGACGCGATCAAATCTATGGATTTCCGATGCAGTTTGCGGCCATCCAAAACAAGTTACAACAGTTTGTCGGTCAGTTTTCCGCCGAAAGCCGACTTCAAAATAACGTCTATCTGCGCGGTATATATTTTACCAGCGCAACGCAGGACGGCTCTGCTTTAGATCAGGTTGTCTCTTCGGTGTCGCGTAGCTTTGGATTTACCGGTGCGGCCGTGCAAAGAACAAATACCGCAGGCAAGAGCTACTTCATAAATAACCTTTTAACTGATGTCGTGTTCAAGGAATCAGGTCTGGCCGGCACCAACCTTGGCGCAGAAAAAAGGGCCAATCGACTGCAGGTTTTTTCAATGGCTGCCATTGCACTAGCCACCATTGGGCTCATCGGATTGTGGGGATTATCTACTCAGCGCAACAATGCCATGATGGACTCAATCGACAATAACTCTGAAAAGCTGGCTCAGGATCTCGCACAAATATCCCCGGAAAACCTGGATCTCATGCAAGTTTCCAGCATGCTGACCAACACTCAAAACCTGAATACCACACCAGACAACAGTGGCTTCTTGTTGAAGCGAACCGGCTTGTACCAGGGCGGCAAAATAGGCACGCATGCCAATCGCAAATACGATGAATTTCTCACCGACGCTTTACTCTCAAGGCTGATGGTCAGGTTAGAACATCAGATGCACTCTGATTCAGATAACAGTGAATTCCTGTTCGAAGCACTGAAGACTTATCAAATGCTGGATAACCCGGATAAATATAAAGCGGACGATATCATTGGCTGGTTTCGCTTTGACTACGATCAGAACCTGCCAGTAACCACATCAACCGCCGACAAAAATGCGCTGATTTCCCACACGGAAAATCTGTTTAGCTCTAAACCTCCGCAGTTACCGCGCCCATTAGACAGGGCACTCATTGCCCGCTACCAACAGGTCGCGGCGAATACCCCTTATGAACAGCGCGCGTATTTTCGATTAAAACAACAACACGCTGATCTGGTTAATACTCCATTGAGTCTGACCTCAGTGTCAGACGGTGATCTGGCCAGAGCCCTGGAGCTTAGTGGTGACAAAACCTTCAATACATTCATTCCTGAATTTTTTACCGTTGATGGTTATCAGTCGCGCTTTCTCCCGTCGATCAACAAAGTCTCAGAGACACTGGCAAATGATACCTGGGTACTCGGTCCCTACGCAGCAGCCATTACTGCTACTGATACCAGTGCATTAGAAAAAAGTGTCACAAGCCAATACCACAGTGAATACATCGCGGTCTGGCAAAACCTGCTCGATGATCTGACATTGCGAAGCCCGGGCACACTGGTTGAACTAACTAACTTTTTATCGCTGGTAACTGACCCGGAATCGCCTTTAAAGAATTTATTTGTCACGGTAAAGGAACAAACCACGCTGACAATACCAAAACCTGCTGATACCGAAGATGCTCAGGCTGAAGAAAACTCGCGTCAGGAAAACCTGGCGAACCTCATAGGCGGAAACTCTAATACACAAGCCACCGTCATCGAAATTGATCCGGTGACTACCCACTTTAAACCCGTACATGATCTGCTGGAAAACTGGGAAACCAATGGCTCAAAGCTCGACACCGTCTTGCAGCAAATGTCTGACCTGAATCTGCAACTGCTCCCACTGGCAACAAACCCGGGTGCCGCCAGTGATATGCGCTTAGCTGGAGAACTGGCAGTGAAAATCAGGCAACTCACCACCAAAGCTGAACGATTGCCGCCTGCGGTTGCAAAACTTGTCAGCAGCTTAACCAATGATGTGAATGATGTTTCCAGCGGAGGCTTCTGTGCCACCCTGAATACAATTTGGCAGGCGGACGTCTATCCCTTTTATCGTACTGCCATCATGAACAGATACCCGATAAGCAAACGCGCCAGCAACGAAATCGCCCTGGAAGACTTTGGCAAATTTTTTGGTCCCGGCGGCATTATAGATTCTTTTGTCACTGAAAATCTGGGCTCAAATGTACAGAAAACGCCAGGCAAATGGACCTGGGTTGGCAGTGGCAATGCACAATGTGTTTCCGACAATGCCTTAAGGCAATTAGCGTTGGCTGACGAGATCCGCCAATCCTTTTTCTCTTCTCAATCGTCGACCCCCTCTTTTTCGTTTAATTTAAATTCATCAACTTTGTCAGTGGATAAATCGATTTATAATCTGTATCTGACTATCGGAGACCGGAACACGGAGTTTTTTCACGGTCCGTTAAAGGGCGGCAGCAGCTTTGTATGGCCCGGTGACGGAGGCAGCACTGAAGCGACTCTGAGGGTAGAACCGATTATTGCAGGCACGCTATCCCGCATTAGTTTGCACGGCCCCTGGGCAATATTAAGACTGCTGGATAGCGGTCAATTAAGACAAAAAAATAAAAGTGACATCACCGTCGATTACAGCTTTGGAGGACGTCCTGTTCAAATGGAATTTAACGCCAGTAGCTATAACCCACTTAACTCTCGGGCACTCAGGCAGTTCCGAAGCCCTGGCTCGCTATGAATACGACCGGCTTCTATGGCAAGTTGCCAGCCCGCGGAGACTTTATCTCTGGAAGAGTGCCAGCAACATTTAAAAACACCTGGGATGACTGGGCCCAACTGCTTGTCACCGCATGTAAAACTATTGCCAATGAAAATACATCGGAGGTTTGGCACAAACTGCCCGTGTATCGTTTTTATCTGTCACCGGGTATTGCCGGCGATAATGCGTGGGTTGGCGTAACTCTGCCAAGCCAGGATTCAGTTGGAAGGCTTTTTCCTTTCTGCATCGCGCGTGATATCGACGCCAACCTCCAAGCCCCTCGCGCGATGAATAATTACGCTGAGTTTTTTAACGAAATTGAATCACTAATCACAGCCCTCTTTGCGGGAGAACTTGAATTTGATCTCCTTACTCAGACTCTGGAATCACTGGATCAAAAAATAGTTGTTGACGACACTTCGACCTCTCCGTTGTTGTCAAGGCAATCTGAAGAACCGGCACTATCGGTAAAGTTATCCGGTGGTTTGTCTGACAACACCTGGGCGCAGGCGAGCAATGCTATTCTCGGCGTCACCTGCTCTGCTCACAGCATCTGGACCACAAGTCCACTGAGCAACGCGTCCGAGGAAACACTATTCTGCGAATTCATGCCTTCGGCTGTCTGTTGTGAAAATCTTTTTACGGGCCACTTCGAGCCTGCCCACTGGACTCAATACAATGACACACAGAACAAGATTTTTCGCGATGGAAACAAGCTTGCTATCAATGCCGCCGCTGCAGTCCTGATTCCCGAGCCACGGGAAGGCGATACTCAACCGGTGTTTAAAAAAACGGCAGCTGAAACGCCACGTGAAGCCGATTTACTGGACCTTGACGATACCGATCCACCCGACGCACCCTGGGAGACCTGACGCCATGCAGTGGCAATGCTCAAGCAGAACGGATGCAGGAAAGGTTCGAAAGATTAACGAAGACAGCATTTACCACAATGACGAGCAGCAGCTTTGGGTTGTTGCAGACGGTATGGGTGGGCATCATCGTGGTGACATCGCAAGTCAAACCGTAGTCCGCTATCTTGAGACCTTCGCTGCCACGCCGCACACCGGCATATCACTGCAACGTATTGACAATCTGCTGGCATCGGCCAATGCAGAACTCATTGAAAAAGCGGAAACTGAAGGAGCAGATATTGTTGCTTCTACGTGTGCCCTAATGTTGCGCCATAAAAACACAGTGGTCTGTGTCTGGGTAGGTGACAGCCGCGTGTACCGCTACCGACGCGGAGAACTGACACAACTTACCCGAGATCACAGCTACGAATCACTACTGGAAGATCTGCGCAACGCCGGGGAAAAAGTGGATGATTTTATGGTGAACACGCAGACCCTGACGCGTGGCATCGGGGCGGAAAACCACTTGCAGGTAGAAAAATGCCATTTCTCGGTAGAGAGCGGTGACCGCTATCTACTGTGTACAGATGGACTGTATAAAGAAGTATCGGACCAAGAACTACTAGATTACTACAATACGATCACCGATGATGAAACGCTGGTTGCAACGTTGCATCAAGCCTATCTAGATGGTGGCGCCAGGGACAACCTGGGTGTGATTTTAGTGACAACTAACTAGCGCACGGTTTGTGGAACATATTACAGACTACGCGCCACTGATATACGCTATGAAAAAGGTGATTGCTGTATGAACGACACCACCCAGTCGATGGGCACTCAACCACTACCAGTGGGGCACGAGTTGTTGTGGTATAAAATCGAGGAAATACTGGGCCACGGTGGCTTTGGTATGACTTATCTCGCGACCGACACCAACCTAAAACGTCAGGTAGCCATCAAAGAATATCTGCCATCCATGTTCGCTTTTCGCAATGCGGATTTCGACGTGAATCCACTGTCAGCGGATCATGACAAAAATTATACCTGGGGACTGACAAGCTTTCTCAACGAAGCGCGGACTCTGGCTCAGTTTAAACATCGCAATGTGGTTCAGGTACAAACGGTCTTTGAAGCTTATAACACCGCCTACATGGTGATGGAATACGAACACGGTGAAAGTCTTGATCAGGTATTTAAAATTCGTATCGATCAACTCGATCAATCATTTTTCGAAAAACTGTTATTCCCGGTGATGGAAGGTTTACAGGCAATCCATGATGCGGGTTTTATTCACCGTGACATCAAACCCGGTAACTTATATTTACGCAGTGATGGCAGCCCGGTACTCATCGACTTTGGATCTGCCAGACAAACTTCACAGCAGGAAACCTCTGAAATGACCACGCTGGTCAGCCAGGGCTATACACCGCTTGAACAATACAGTTCAAACTTTGGTGAACAGGGACCATGGACTGATATCTATTCACTGGCAGCATCCGTTTATCACGGTATCACTGGCAAACGCCCTGAAGACGCTCTGAATCGAAGCGCCTCTCTGTTGTCTAGTAAACCAGACCCGTTACCGCGCTTGACCGAACTTGCACCAGACGGCTATAGCCAAACCTTTTGCCACGCCGTAGATAGCGCCCTGCTACTCAAGCCGGCAGAAAGACCCCAGGCACTTTCCGAGTGGACTAGTATTTTTGAAGGCGAGGAAAGAACAACTCAACAACACAATGTCGATGTGTTACCCATGCCCGATGACGACGATGACGCAACGCGTGTCATTATGCCGCCATCCGGAGTCCCTCGCCCTACTGCGCCGGAGTTTGAGATACCTGAGACGAATACCGATCGAAGGCGTGAGCCAACAGCGCCAGAGTTCGATTCTCAACCATCACACTCAGCGGAACGTGCGGCACCAGCACCACAAAAGAAATCCAACGCACCACTAATTGGCGGAATTGCCGTAATGATCGCAGCACTCGCAGGTGGCGGATGGTGGTTTACTCAGCAAGGGAATGATGGCGATCAATCACAAAACGATCCGCTGGTCACCGCCGAACTACTATCTACGCTACCGAAACCATCGTCAGCATTATCGATAACAACACCGCAGGAAACTGTTGCCGCAGAGATAAATGAAGTGCAGGCACTCGCGTCAGTCTATCGTAAAGTTCTTGAACTGGATCCCGAATCCGAAGAAGGCGCTGAGGGATTGGTCTATGTGCTCGGCAACTATGAAAAAATATCCGGCCTGACTGTGGTTCAAAATAACGAGTCCCTGAGAATGTTGTTACAAACCGCCATCGATGATCTCTCTATTGAATCCAACGAGATCATTGAAAATATCGAATCGGATCTCGCCAACATTTCTGAATTCTCGTCATTTAAAGATCTGGAACCTCTGCTGGAAACCGCTCCATTCACTACCACAGAACGCGAAAAACTGATTTACGGGCTGGGGAATTTGCAAAGCACGGAAAAACAAGCGGCATTGGCTGACTCAAGGGTTGAAGCACTCAGTAGTCAGTTTAAAAATTCAATTATCGAAGCAATACAGAACGACCAGTTTGATCACGCATCCCGAATGACAGGCCTGGCGCTGTTGATCGATCCGCAGGATGAAGAGCTGCTCTTGATAAAAGGGCATTTGCAATGAAATGGATCTCTATAACAATGAGTGAATTTACATTGCCATGCCAACGCATTTCTGCACTGCAAATAAAGCAACAGTCTGCACATGCGGACACGATGATTGCAACGAGATTAAGTAGATGAAAAGCATCAGTGATAATTCGCCTCCAGTCAGACAACCAGGCGAAAACACCAGTAATTCAACGCTAACAACAGCACTGTTCTCCCTGTTATTCACAACAATTGCTGGCTTATCCGCCAACGCAATAGCGGATAGCACCCCGAGACAAGTCACCCTTGGCAGCACGGCTTCGGAGCTTAATAACGCACTCGCCCTTTGCCGAAATTACTCAGAAGACTGTGATATTTCCTGGTACGAAGATGAAGCCATCAGACAAGAGACGCTTTCACCCTACAAGCTCGATACAAAAGAAGTTACGGTAGGGGAGTTCGCTGCGTATATGAGTAAATCGGGAGTAAAAACACAGGCGGAGGTGCGCGGGGAAAGCACCATCACCGACATTGATGATCCACTGGCCGGCTACTACTCGAATGACACTTTTTGGTACAACGCCTACCCGGACGATAACCCGCTTTATCCGGTTGTACATGTGACACAACTGGATGCTTCACGCTATTGCGCCTCGGTCGGTAAAAGATTGCCCACCGAAGCCGAGTGGGAATACGCGGCGCGTGGTGATCAGCAGCATACTTTTCCATGGGGAAATGACTGGCAGGATTCCGTTGATTTTCGGGGCAACGTACTTCCACAGGGAGAAGTGTTTCCAACAAGCTCATACCGACCCACAGATGCCGGCTACCACGATTTATCGGGCAGCGTGGCAGAGTGGACCACTTCCATAGATGACATTCATCAGGCAGTAGTCGTCAAAGGGGGCAGTCGATTTAGTAGAAACGTAGCGAACCTGCGGGCTGCTGTGCGCAGATTGAATGAACGAGACTATTCCGGTGACGACGTCGGTTTTCGCTGTGCAGAATCACTCACGGCCTGGCCGGATGAACAGGGCTCAGTTCAACTGGCATCGATCGACCCGGAACAGACAGCCCCGCAAGCGCCAGAGACCGAAGCGGCAAAGAAAACATCGGCTGACGAAAGTCCTGCGCCGGAATCGCAATCCAGTCCCACCCAGGAACAAACCGAAACCACGAACGCTGAGCGTAAACAGGAATCTGAACTCGCGCCGGACGCTGAGCCACAAGCACAGCCAGAACCAGAGCCCCAGCCGGTAATGACTGCTGAAGCACCGCCCGAAGGTTCAGCTGAGCCAGTAGAAGTATCACGTGAAGACAGACTAAGGGTGAAGTCACTAATCAGCAGTGCAGGAAAGCTGATCGACCAGGGAAAGTTTGATTTAGCAACGACAGAATTGGATCAGGCTGACGCAATTGATGAATCAATCGCCAACACGCAAGCATTACGTGAAAAGATACTACTGGCTAAGAATGACGCCTCGACAGACTCTCAACCAAAACCCGAACAAGCACCACCGGAAAACACCTCGGTTGCCGAGACTTCCGCCGAGCCTGACCCGGTTTCAGAGCCTGTAGAAGGCACGGGGATTATTGATGATCAACAAGTGAGAACTGCGACACTGATTGACGATCTAATGGATCGGGCAACGATGCTGCGTACAGCGCGAGAAAAAAAGCACAATGCGTTTATTGACTATGTCGATTCAGCACTACCCGAAACCATTGATCGATTATTCGTCGCCAACCCCAAAAATTAACGAACGCCGCCATTCTTTGCATTGCCAACGCAGCGCCAGTTTGGCACTGGCGTAAAAAGGTTATCACTGACACTTATCAATCATTTGTATAATCATTGCAGCTAAATGCCATCGACTTCACGCTCAATTGCTTAAAAATAAGGTATAATAAGCTATGCCCAGCTGAGGGCTAAGCGGACATTAGGGACGCAACATACATAGGAGCTAGATTCGTGAACATCCGCAAGACATCACCTGCACAATTTGCCCGGCGTACGATTGCCGGAGTCAGCATGGCCATATGCTGCAGCCTCACTACTCTTCCCGCCCTGGCCGTCAATCAAAATACGGTTTTGGCAGAGCTGGAAGCAGCACCCGGAAACTGGAGCCAGCCCAACGTCAGGGCATGGGTCAACGATATAGAGCAAGGCGAAAACCAGGCAGTAGCGCTTGGTGAGACAGTCACTATCTCCGTAAAAGCAAACACACCGGCACATTTTGTAATGGCACTGGTTGATTCATACGGCGAGGTCAAAGTCATCAGACCTAATGGCCCGGCAAGCG
>CAZNOB010000021.1:35635-40833 GCA_964574535.1 uncultured Granulosicoccaceae bacterium
CTGGTTGATTCATACGGCGAGGTCAAAGTCATCAGACCTAATGGCCCGGCAAGCGATGCAAATTACCAATTCACAGCAGAAGCCCCGGTAGGACAATACTCTCTGTTCACTTTTGCCAGTGAAAGCGAAATCCCCAACAGCCAACTGGGCATTCCGGATGGACAGAGTGTCTACTCCATGGACTACAAAATGGAAGCAGTAGAAAGCTTCGTGGCCAGCCTTAAAACTGCCAGCGGCACTAACCCGATTGCAAAAGCTTCAGAATATCAGTTCTCGGTTGAGGACGGCACACTGGATTTACAAACTCGCGGTCTGTTGAAAAAAGTTTCACGAATGCAGGATAGCAAGAAGGCATCGAGGAATAAGCCGGTTATCGTGACTAAGAATGATGTCGCCAAGCCCGCTAAACCCATAGTCGTGGTTGCCAAAAAATCTGAAGAGCCCGAGAAGGTTGCCGTAGCAGAGCCTGACAACGTTGTCGTTGCGGAGCCAGAGGTAGCAGCAACTACTGTTATCGTAAAAGAGGAAGTCAGTAAACCAGTAGCCATTGCCAAGGCAGATTTGCCAAAAATCAAAATTATTCCAGCCAAAAAGCCGGACTCACTGTCACTGGACATTAAATTTGAGCTCAATTCAGCCAACTTAACGCAGAAAGGAATTAACGCACTTGATAGCCTGGGCAGTGCTTTGCTCGCAATTCAACGCAACGGCACATTGCCAACCATAATGCTTGAAGGACACACAGACGATTCCGGTGAGGCAGCCTACAATCTTAACCTGTCTGAAGACCGTGCTAACTCTGCCAGAGCCTACCTGCTGGAAAGATTTGAACTACCAAAAGAATCAGTTCAGGCAACAGGATTAGGTGAGACGACTCCCAAGACGCCCAATACCGACAATACCGCACGACAAATTAATCGCCGTGTAGAATTGAAAGTTATAGAATAGAAATCAGCTCTATAACCCGCAGTCGGCAATCGGCTGCGGGTCGTTGTAACGTTACAACCAATTACCCATCAAAGTAAATGCTGCCCAGAAGTACGGGTGCAAACGCGGGTTTTCTTCCAACACCTTCAACTGAGCGTTTCTGAGCGCGCCGGCTTTGCTGGTATCGGGCACAGAAAGCTCTCTGTAAAATCCGTCCATTAAATCCTTGGTCGCATTGTCTTCAACCGTCCAGAGCGATCCCAATACACTCCGGGCACCTGATGTTAATGCAACGCCACTAAGACCCAACGGCGCCAGATCGTTTCCTTCGGCTGTCGAACAAGCACTCAGCACCAATAACTCAACAGGATTCTCTGAAAACTCCTTGGGCTTAAACAAGGCGCTTAGCTCACCCAGATCAATGAGGTCATCGTGCGTCATGATCCAGCTGTCCTCTACATTTTCCCCAAAGAATCCATGGGACGCAACGTGGACTATCTGATAGGGGTTATTAAGTACTTCATCCTGAAACGCATCGAAAGTAAATTGTTCATCAAGTAACACAGTCGATGGCAATTTATAACTCGCTGGCAGCTCAACCTCATCGGCCACTGCAGTAAGTGCATGCCACTCACGAATCTTATTATCGACGTCCACAGACCGCAGATCCGCGACTGACCCCCGGATATTGTTGGTTTGATTTTCCGGAAGGCTTTGATACACATCGCCATAATAGGTATCAGGCAGTTTAGGTATCGCTTCACCGGGCAGTCTGAGTCCGGCAGCTAACGTGCGCCGTCGAGTGTCTTGCAAAGGCTCAGCATTTAGTAATGTCAAACCCGGTGCAGAGGCAATTTCATAACTATCGACCAGATAATTACTGCCATCCCACAACGCAGCAATTGGTACCGTTCTCAGCACGCCGTCCGGCACAAAGAACAATGTTCTGGCGTCACTCGCAGTCAGTTGTTCCACCATCGGTGCTATCACCCAGTTATATACCTGTTCAGCCGGCGCCAGATGGGCACCACCGGTTCCCGGGCGTCGCAGAAGCTCGGCAAGCAAGCTGACTTCCTCTTGCAGTTGAATAGCCGTCACTTCAGTTGAGAAATGATGGTGAACACCGTCGACAGTCAGCAGCATGGCTAATCGATTTTCAAGAATCACCGGATACACAACTGCCGCAGACGCGGCCGGGTCATTCCCCACTGAACTCGACTGCTCAATCACACAGGTATCTCTGAAGTAATCTTGTAGTTCAGAGCGCTTGAGTTCTTCCATCACCAGTTGCGCATCAGCAAGTAGCGTTTGCTTTTCGTCAAATGTGGCTGCTGCATCAGACTGCAGCATCAGAAGGTCCGCAAGTTCAAGATAGATCGGACCACGTCGCTCCTGAAATGAAGATCGCCCGGCCTCGTAGGACACTGGAATATCATCACGAATGCTATCGATGTGACGTATTGATCTGCGATAGGCATTAATGGCACTGGAATAATCACCACGAGCACGGTAAATGCTGGCAAGCTGCCACTCCCAGTCAATAGCCAAATCATGCGCATCAGCAGCTACACCCACACCTCGCTCAAACATTTCGACTGCCCGGGCTTCTTCACCGGAAATAAGATACCACCTTCCCAACTCTGAAAAGGCAACACCAATCAT
The DNA here is from genome assembly GCA_964574535.1 of uncultured Granulosicoccaceae bacterium. GTDB lineage: Bacteria > Pseudomonadota > Gammaproteobacteria > Granulosicoccales > Granulosicoccaceae. Next base: position 38,225 of record CAZNOB010000021.1, read on the forward strand.
CCGTTTATCTGCCAGTGATCCTGCCATGGCAATCACTTTTTCAAAGGCTGGTACTCCCTGGTTATTCGCTGTTGCATCACCTACTTCCATCGCCTCACGGCCCGCAGCAAGTAATAGCTCTGCGCGTGAATAACCTTCAGGCATTTCCTCAACCTGTTCCAGAGCGATACGCAATATTTCAGGAACATCTGCCTCAAAGCCCAGCAACCGCGCTGCTCTGGCATACTTGATACCAGCATCAGCTCTTAACAGCAGGCTGTTGGTTGAACCGGCCAGAAACACAGCGTCTTCCAGCGTGCCAAAGCCTAATTGAACATCACCATTGTTAAGATACCAATTCCCCAGCCGAACACCGGCTGCAGAAATCAATGCAGAAATATCCGTATCGGCGGCGAGCGCAAAACTCTCTTCATACAATACGCCAGGCTCTAACTTTTTTCCTCGAAATGAACTGTTATGTTGAGCCGCAGTGTGCAGATCACCAAGAGAACCAATCACCATGGACTGCAACACGGGTAACTCCAGCTCATTAGCCAACGCCATTGTTTCTTGCAGATCGTCACTGGCCCGATTATAAAATCCTAACCGTAAATAGGCTTCGCCTCTTCGTAGAAGTAACTTGGCGAGCGATAAACCCACCAGCTTGCTGGATTCACTATCTGCCGTACTGGCATTTCTGGTCGCTCGCATTTTTTCAATCACGGGAGACCACTGGCTTATCGCATCGCGGAAGTCACCGCTATTAACCGCTTCCAGGGAAGAGTCCTGAGCTACATCAATATCTGTTTGCGCATGTACCGGTGTGGTCGACAGCATTGTCGCTATAGTTAGCGACAGTACGGTTCTACAAGTAGTCGCAAGAATTGGAAATTTCATATTCAGATCGCCTGTGTATTATTTTCGACAGTCATTGATTGCTAGAAACTGGCAACAAATTTCAAGTGAATGCCACGATCCTGCAGATCGTCGTCTTCCGGACTCGGGTCAGTGTCTATTCCAGCGCCGAAATAAAGCTCACCAGACAGGTTCGTTTTATGATCCCATAAAAGACCAAATCCGACAGACGCGAGATAGTCTTCATTGTCAAAAAATGTTCTATTGCGTGCATATCCAAAATCAAAAAAAGGCGCAAACTGAAACGTCCCTATGGCAGCAGAACGATAAAACGGAATACGAACCTCGCTGGAGATCAAAAGTGCCTGATCTCGAACCAGTTCATTCTCACGATAGCCCCGAACAGTAGCAGCACCACCCAGGGAATATCGCTCAAGTGGCAGTAATTCTCTGCTTGCGATCTGCCCTTCCGCCTTTAGGATGATCTGAGACTTCCCTTCGAATGCCCTTCTCGCATACTGGAGCTGAGCCTGAGCAGATACAAACTCACTATCTGGCCGGTCATCATCATGGATTGTCGATCCAAACATATCCAGGCCCAGATTCAGTGTCCCGCGAGCTGCAAAAACATCCAGATCACCACGCAAGACATACTCCTGCCAGACTCTGGCAACCGTTACCTTGCTACGACCATCTTCCTCTCCGGGGGAAAAAGAAAAAGGCTCACCTTCAAGGGAGTTATTGCTCCTCCTCATTGATAATCCAACACCGGCAATCACTGATTTTTTTATACTGCGTGTAAACGGCCGTGTTATCGAAATCTCTGCACCCAGGGTATCACTCTCTATGTCAATAGAGTCCAGCGGCTCTTCAATTACAGTGCTATCCGCTGCAGTCAAACGCACCTTGACGCGCGTGTCATCACTTCGAATTGGAACTTCGTATTCTGTGGTGATATTAAACTTGCTTCCATTACCACCAGCTGTTATCGCGAGTTCATCCCCGAAGCCAGAGATGTTACGCACTACGCCGGACAGAAATAACTGCTCCGAACCCAGACTGGGGGTACCGTGATTGTTGGTGGTCACAGAGAAGTCATAGGGCCTGGCGCGGGTGATGTTTAGATCAAGTACACTACCACCGCGATCCGGTAATGCGCGCAGCTTACCATCCATACGATCGAACAATGGATCGTCCAGCAAAAGCTGAAAGTTCTCTTGCAATGCAAATGAATTAAATGGCTTATCAGCGCCAACTAGTACTCGGTCAGTGATATATTTTTCGCGTAATGAACCCTCACCCTCAATATTAATATCGACCAGATCGCCCTCAACCACGTTATAAACAAGGTTTCCATTTTCGACTTTCTGATCGGGTAAAATAACACCCGAGTTAATGTATCCATTTTCGATGTAAGTATTAGTGAGTTGTACCCGCAGCTCTTCAAGATCAGATAGCTTGATCCGGCGGCCAACAAACGGCTCTGACACTTTCGCTAACGTTGCATCATCAATAACCGTATTACCTTCCACTTCTACATTGGTCAATAATATCAACCGGCTTTGTTGCTGCTGAGCGTCCGCAGTTCCCTGAGCCTCACGAAGCACCGCAAGACTGTTGCGCTCTGCTTTCGATGCAAAAGCTGCGGTGCCGGCCTTACGACGTATTTGCTCACGAAGCGCTGCTAACTCTTCTGAACTCTTAAGCAATTGCCTGCGGGCCGGCCTTGCCGCTGCAACTCGAGGCTCTTCAGTAAATACAACCTCGGACTCTTT
>CAZNOB010000021.1:40933-46665 GCA_964574535.1 uncultured Granulosicoccaceae bacterium
TCCAAAATTAAAACTTCACTGGCCTGGACTGAGTTGAAACCTATCAACCCGCTTTGTAATACAGCAACACTCACCAGGGTCATTTTAGACAGAGTATTCATTAGTACGCTCCTTCACAGTCGTGGCCAATTGCATCGGTGTCCGCCAGTGAAAATACACTTTGGCCCTGCGAATCTCCGTCCGCCGGTACAAATAGAAATCCTCTGTCAATTTTTTTCTTGGTGTTATCTACCGGGGCTGATTCGGTAAAATCGTCCAGAATATCGAGTAGTTCGGTAGTCACGTCCGTCGTACCCAGTATCGAGCCAACCAACGGCAGTCCACCATTACCCGGTGTAGTCAACGAGCTGGGAGCGCCCTCTACAAAAGCAGCACAGGGGTCTATAGCCAGATCAGTTATATCAATGAAGTCAGAGTCAAGATCATTAACCACTGCATTCACATCAAAGACCGGTGAACTCAACCGCACCTCGCCAGTAACTCCCGAGGCAGATGCCGCCTGTATCACACTACTACTTATCACATCCCCGTCATTGAAATTCGGTGGCGGATCAACAGGGTCACCTCCCACATTAACGCCACCCGACGATTGAGTTATTGTGGTGTTTACCTCGATAAGCCCGCCTGTGCCACCATTCGCATTGGCCTGTACAAATGCCTGATCAAGAGCCAGCACGTCACTGTTTAAAGTAATATTACCCGCTGCAGCACTACCTTCACTGGTACTTGAAAGGATCAACCCTCGTTTAATCATGAGAGTGTCAGCACCAAGAGTCACATCACCCGAGTTACCAATGATTGATGAAGTACTCACCTGAGAGCCATTCTGGACAATGATCATAGTGTCATCGACAAGTACCGGTTCGCCGTTTTCATCCCGCAGTGGCTCTCCGTTTTCATCGAGCTGGAAGTGCCCAAGAGTGATCCTGCCACCCGCACTGCTCCCTGGTGCACTCACGTCATTTGAAGAGTTTTCGTTATTGATCGTGCTGTTATCAAGATCAATTAGCAGAGCGTTAACGGTAATCTCACCGGCCTGTCCTGAACCACTCGATGAAGCAGATATGTTCGCACCATTTTGAAGTAACACAGCGGTCGCTGGCGCAGTAGCTCCTGGCTCATCCTGCCTCACTCCCTGGATCGTTATATCTCCGCCACTGCCAGTTGCCCCGTTAAAGGCACTGGTCGCGGTGATTCCAGAACCATTGGTCCCGTCTTCATTAGTGGCAGTCCCATCGATGCTCATCGTATCTGTAAAGATATTGATTGAGCCCGCAAGATTGGTATCACCCGTCGCATTGGAGCTTATTTCTCCAGTGTTTCGAAGATCCAGTGTATCGGCAAGATTGATCTCAATCTCACCGCCTGGTTTCGCTTCATCACCTGCACCTGTAGACTCACTGAAAATACCGGTTCTCGGCTCGGGCTCATCTGTTTCCTCAGTCGCCTCTGGTGACTCGGTAGTCTCATCACCCAGTAACAGTGCGTTACCTTGATTGGCTGTGGCGTCAGAATCTTCCGCTCTCACTCCATCAATGAACAATGATGTCGCATTGATCGTGATCGAACCGGTACCACCAGAGCCAGCTGCATTGGAAGTAATCTCTGACGTGTTAAAGATATTCACGTCGTCCGCAGCTGTTACAACAATTGAACCTGCAGATCCGCTGGAGCCTTCTTCAGCCGTCGTAGAGACCTCAGAGTCAGCATCCGCAGTAACAGAACCACTGGTGCTAATATTAATGCTACCGGCACTACCTGCTGCAGATGTTGTTGACGTAATTAATCCAGCGCTCATTTCCAGCTGTTCAATATCAAGGTCGATACCGCCACCATCACGGGCACCAGTCGTTGCACCGGTTATTTGTGCAGCATCCTGGATACTTAGTGTGCCGCTATTCCTGATAATGACCTGACCAGTACCGGTCGCACCGGCGACCGGGGCTTCTTCACCGGCTCGTGTGGAAATTTCCGTCTGATCTTCTTCAGTCAGCCCGAGTGCTTCGGTATCAATGCCTTGCAGGGTAATGGTTTCACTATTTTCAATAGTGACCGTACCCGGATTACCAAACCCGTCAGTACCAGACGTAATCTGGCCGCCATCAGAGACAAGCAAACTTCCACGTTCTGCAGTACCAACAATAGCGTTGTCGACAAGCAGCTCACCCGCTGGTCCCGGGCCAGTTGTATCACTGTTGATCCGTCCATTGGTGACCTGGATATCGCCAGACGCTACAGTGATGTTTCCAGCAACAGCGCCGTTGGTCGAACTCGATACAGAAATCGAACCTTGATCCGATACCATAACGCTCTCTTGCCCTGTTACTTCTACATCACCGGCACTCGCCGTGTTTTCCGCATTACCGGTAGTTTCGCTTGCAATCGTACTCATTGAATTTACGGTGATAGTATCGGCAGTGACCTTTACTGTTCCAGCATTTCCGTCACCAGAGCTACTGGATGAGATAGAACCACTATCAGTGATCGCTACTGCACCACTTGTCGCAAGGACTTCGACAGAGCCAGCATTTGCACCACGACTGGTTTCACCGGTAATACTGGAATCAGTTACCAGAACATCCCCGAACATTGACTCTACCCTTAGCGCTCCACCCGCTCCATCAGTTGTGGTGTTGGTAGAGATACTACTTCTATCAGCGACAGTAATATTCTCGGCTGCGAGAACGTTAACATTGCCGGCATCCGCAGTGGTGACGTCAACCGCATTTGTTGTGGTAGCGCTTTCGATAACACTTTCGCCCGACAACGAAACAGACTGAGCGATTAGATCGACTGAACCCGCTGCCCCGGTGCCAGATGTACTCGACGAGATTCTTCCATTTTGACTGAGTACTGCTTCTCCGGCCGCTCGAATTTCGATAGTACCTGCAGGCCCGCCACCAGTTGTTTCACTGGTAATTTCTGCATTAGCAATATTGATATTTGTTGCATCAATGCTAATCGCTCCGGGCTCAAGCTGTCCTTCTTCGAGCGCCTGGTTAGCCGCTGCCGTACTGGTCGATATTCTGCTTTCACCGCTAATATTCACATCGTCTTTAACCAGAATAGTGACAGATCCGGCATTAGAGGTTGCAGTGGCAAGTGTGGTTGTACTTTCGATGACGCTCTCGCCAGAGATATCGAGGCTCTGCGCCTTGATCGATACCGTTCCAGCATTACCATCCCCCACTGATTGTGAAAGAATCTGGCTTTCACCGGCGATAACCGTTGGCCCTGTGGTTTCTATTCTGATATTGCCCGCATTACCTGCGTCCTGACCGGTCTGATCTTCACCAATCGCAGAGCTGGTGATGTTGGCGTCGATCAACTCAAGAGACTCAACCACAATTTCGACATCACCAGCGTTAACCCCGCCTTCAGATTGCAGGTTAATACTTGAACCGCCACTGATCACCAGTTCGCCGCTATCAATGATCTTGATGTCACCACTATTCAGCGCGTTAGAGAAGATAGACGACTCGGTCGATATCTGCCCTTGCGACGCAGGCACACTGGCCAGGGAAATCGATGCACTATTTGAAATTTCAACACTGCCCGGAGCACCACTTCCAGCAGTTCCCGAGACGATGCTGCCGCCAGCGGTAACAGCCAGATTCCCTCTCTGGATAAATGTCCCATCTTCATCACGAAGTGCGTTATCAATCGTAATTTCACCTGCATCACCACTACCACTGGTTGAGCTGGTGATATCACCATTCACCAAATCGATATTCGGTGATTGTACCTCTACACTGCCGACTACATCGCCCTGAGTCACGGTATCTGTAGTTATTTGGCTCTCACCAGAGACAAACAGGCGCTCTCTTGCAATCACCAATACATTACCTGCATTGGTCGCAGTGGATGGGTCTATTTCCTCAGTGGTTTGACTATCAATGCTGCTTTCTGCTGTAAGCTCTACATCTTTCGCAATGACAGTTACTGCACCAGCACTCCCATCCCCACTCGAACTGGAAGATATACCACTGGCAACCGACAGAGAAACATCCTCATCAGCCGTGATTTCTATAGTACCAGCGGCGGCTGTACCGGAAGTCTCACTATTGATCGAGCTCTCTACCACCACAACAGATCTCGCATCTATATCGATACTACCGATTTCACTGCCAGCTGTCTCAGTGCTTGTCGAGATTGTACTCTTACCACTGATTATGATGTCTTCTACGGTGGTTACTGTAACTTCACCGGCACTCGCAGAGCTAACTCCCATTTCACCAGCTACTGTGCTACTGGTGATTGTACTCTGTTCGGCCACTACAAGATTCTGCGCCTCAATGGTGACAGACCCCGCGTCACCACCTGAAGATGAACTCGAGGATATTCTACTGCTCAGTGATACGTTCAAGTCTCCTGACGCTTTAATATCCACCTCACCCGCGTTTGCATCACCGGTGGTTTCACTGGTGATCTCGCCTTCGCTTAAGTCTACTGAGGCTGCAACCACGCTGATACTTCCCGCATCAGTCACTGAACCACTGCCCTGCGTAGCAGTATTTGTAGAGATGGCGCTACGGTCACTGAGAAAAAGATTATCGTTAACCGCAATCGTCACAGTACCGGCATCTGCGGTTGAGACGACTCCATCACGTGCGATTGCCGAGCTGTTGATCGTGCTCTCGCCAGACAGATCGAGACTTTCTGCGGTCACCAGTATTTCGCCCGCGGCACCATTACCAACAGAATTTGACGACACCTCACTCTGTGAGGTCAGCCTTACATCGCCAGTGGCAATCAACGAAACCTGGCCGGCAAGCCCGTCCGACATTGCACTGGTCGAAATGCGGCTCCGGCCATCAAGAGTAATGTCTTCCTGAGAGTTAACCAACACCATTCCAGCAGTCGCATCACCACCCTCTGCAGTAACTTCACTGTCAATGCTGCTTTCACCACCCAGATCCACGGTCCCGGCTATCAGTGTTACCTGATCAGCATTACCATCACCACTGGAGCTCGATGATATTTGACTACCATCCCTGAGTCTTGCTTCGTCTGTTGCAGTAATCACTACAACGCCCGCATTACCTGCTTCATCAACCCCGTTTTCACCGTTAACACCCTCGGTTGAACTGGTGATGAGGCCATTCGATATCTGAAGCGAATTTGTATCTATCGTAATGACACCTGCATCTGTATCAGAAGTCGTTACAGTCGCAATCTCACTTTCATCTATCAACAAATCACCGTTTGGCATTGTGATAGTGACAGTGCCAACTGTAGAGCCAAAGGTATTCGTACTTGCAGTGATAACACTGTTATCACTAAGAACCAAATCCTCCGCAACAGTGATATCAACCGAACCGGCATCCGCAGAACCGGACCCAAGGGTTGTTTCACTCTCGATTCTACTTTCTCCAGTCACTACAAGGCTACCGGTATCGATCGAAACCGTACCTGCATCTCCAGTGCCCAGTGAACTTGAAGATATCGTGCTCTGATCAGTCAGCGTTGAATCACCAGTCGCAACAATATTGATATTTCCTGCCACACCAGACAGGCTGGAATCCCCTGTACTGGAAGTGGTACTAGTAACCTGCCCTTCCAGCAAAGTGAGATCAACCGTTTCAATCGTGACATTACCGGCGTTACCACTTCCGGTAGTATCACTAACAATACTCCCCTCCAGTATTTCCACGTCACCCGCAGGCACCGCGATATTTATCGTCCCCGGAGTACTACCACTGGTTGCTGTGCTTGTAGAGATTGTGCTATCC
>CAZNOB010000022.1:0-27899 GCA_964574535.1 uncultured Granulosicoccaceae bacterium
TACCTGCATCTAACTTTCGGGGTACTTATCGCATTTCACGCATGGTACAAGTACGGGGATTACTTCACAGTAGCAGATGCCAGGAGGCGCACTCATAGACCAAGAAGGAGAAGAAAGCGCACTAAAACAAATCAACAACAGATCGCCTAGTCTGCTTTATTCACGAGGCGATGAAATAAAAGCAAGGTAAAGGTCTGTAAACATATGCACAGACCGTGAAAAATACTTAGAATGTTGCATTGTATCTATTCGCTATCAATCGATGCTTTTGATCAAAATGGCGCCGTCGAATCCCGAAGGACTAAATTTGGTGCGTGGCCATGTTTAAAATTTGGCATTCCACACATAGTTAACTGCCAGCCTCTCTCATTATGCCCTGGAATGTCCTAAGATCACTTCTTGAAAGATCAGCTATTCAATGGAACAATCACAAAAGAAAAGGAATAAGCAAACCTCCCCTGTTGCATTTTTAATCTAATTACGCCAGATTAACCTTCTCGATTTATTGATTTGTCTCTACGATGTTATTCAATTCAATAGAATTTCTCCTGTTTTTAGCCATAGTCCTGGTTGCATACTACAAATTCGATCATCGAAATCAGAACTTTTGGCTTCTTTTATCGAGCTACGTATTCTACGGATGGTGGGACTGGCGATTTCTTTTGCTCATCTTTTCGAGCACTGCGGTTGACTATATAGTTTCCAACACTCTTGAGAACACGAAGAGCAGCAAGCGAAGAAAAAACCTTCTCTTCTATTCAATTGTTTTCAATCTTGGGTTACTGGCAAGCTTTAAATATTTTAATTTTTTTATCGACTCATTTATCGATTTAGGTACGCTAATCGGGTTGAACCTGGATACACCTGCGCTTCGACTCCTGCCTCCAGTTGGTATTTCGTTTTACACTTTCCAAACCATGTCTTACACCATTGAAGTATATCGACGTAAGTCGAGGCCGGAGAAAAATTTTTTTGCATTCGCGTTATTCGTTTCATATTTCCCCCAACTAGTTGCCGGCCCAATAGAACGAGCCAACCGCCTACTGCCCCAGCTAAATAAGAAACGAACAATACAAGTAGACGATATAAAGTCTGGCTTATTGTTAATTCTGATTGGTCTATTTAAAAAAGTTGCAATCGCCGACACCGCTGGCATGCAGGTTGATACGATCTATAACAATCCAGCGCAGCAATCCAGCCTTACCCTATTGACGGCAGCCATCCTGTTCATGCTACAAATTTACGGTGATTTCTCAGGTTATAGCAACATGGCCCGCGGTATAAGTCGCTTGCTCGGCATACACTTGATTGAGAACTTTAAAACGCCTTATTTCTCAAAAAACATCAGCGAATTCTGGAAACGCTGGCATATTTCATTAAGCCAATGGCTACGCGATTACCTGTACATCCCATTAGGGGGTAACAAACGCTCAAATGGAGCTACCAGGCGAAACCTTATGATCACCATGCTACTAGGGGGACTGTGGCATGGTGCTGCCTGGACGTTTGTAATTTGGGGCTTCATTAACGGGCTTTATCTTGTGATTCATCGCATCTGGTCTCAACAACTTGAAAAGGCTCGTGAGCGCGGGCAACTGGATCGCTTGACGGGTACTTTGTGGCTGCGCACAGTCAACCATCTGTTGTCAATAGCTATAACAATGATCGCCGTTATGGTTGCGTTCGTGTTTTTCCGCGCAGACTCACTAACCCACGCCTGGCAGATTTTATACGGAATTGTAGATGTACGCGGGCCCTTCAATATTGGTGATACACTGCTACCATGTTTATTAGTATTACTCCTGACGCCAATCGAAATAATCCAGTACAGAAATAATGATCGCTTACTTGCACTCAGAGACTTACCACTTACACTCCGTTCTTTAATCTACAGTGGAATGTGTTTAAGCTTAATATTGGCATCTCAACATGACCGCCCGTTCATCTACTTCCAGTTCTGACCAGGGCCTTTTCGCTTTCTACAAAGCCCTGCTCGCACCATCTGTGCTCGTATGTCTGGCACTGCTACTGGCATGTGAAATCCTGGTACGCGTTGTTATGCCGCAAGATAAAATTGCAAAAGGCAGATATCCTAACGCAGAAGTTCGGCGTCAGTTCATGCAATACCAGAAAGAAGCCAAAGTGGATATGCTGATTGCCGGCAGTTCTGTTGCAGCAGTCAACTTTCCTCCAAAAGCAATTGACTCGGCCTTGAATCAGGCTGGCGTAAAACCCTTTGTTTCTTTCAACGGGGGAATTCGTGGTTGCAACATGACATGTATTTCTCAGGGAACGATCGATTTATACTTAAGCCAAAAGCTCCCTAAATACCTTCTCTTGGTGGTGAGCCCGGAAGATCTCGACTCAGGAAACAAGACTGTTATCAGACGATCAGAACAATTTGTCAATCAACTAAGGCGTCCAAAATTGAGCCGCTGGTTTCAGACTATAGCCTCGGATGCGAGCAAGCTTTTTGGATTCCAGCAGCACGTCCGCACCTACCTTAAGTCCGGAAGCTGGGAATTCGATCCCGCTCAGGTACTGACCCGCGGACATGTCGATATGGGATCTCAGAAACGAACACACTTTGGAAACAGCCCTGCAATTGAGAAAGACTCACCACTCTCCTACCAGCTACAAGAATTCGTAAGCCATTTAACCGACCGGGGGATAAACGTCATAGTATTGCCAACAGAAGGGGATTCGGAAGCAAGGGACAAGTTTACAAAAAAGTCACGGAGTGCTTTTTCAATGCTCTTGCACCAGCTTTCACTCAACCCTGAAGTAAACCTGATAAATGCAGACCGCGAAGGCGCTTTGTCGCTATATCAAAAAGATAGTGCATACATTGATAATCTTCACCTGAACAGTGCAAACGCTCAAGCTCATGGGGAACTCGTCGGTCAGTTACTCTATAGACTGCATGCCGTGCAAAATCGTCCTTGAACTATATTTCACTATTCTGAAGACACTGGAAGTCTGAAGGTTGGAAGCGCGTTACACTCATCCTTTAGGAGCACATCATCTTTTCTATTCCACATGAAAGCCAGCATTTTACTGCCAGGTGGCAAAGATAATGTTTCAGTATTACTCTCAATTAAATTAGCAACTTCAGTTGAAACATAAGGCGGATTCCGCCACCTGGACGCCGGAGTAATAAAAATACCTGTGCTATAGCAATTAAATACCCGATTCATGGCCGCCAGTGAACCAATGACCGGTTTACCAGTCCTGAAATCCGAATCAAAATCCACCGCCCCAGGATTTTCCCCCAATCGGGATGGACTATATAAAACATCATACTCTCCGTAGTAATAAAGCATTTCAAGCTCAGCCTGAGTAACGATAATATCTACGCGGTCAAACCAGGGAACTATTTCGGCTTCTACCGAATACCAGTCGGACTTAGATGGAAAATCCCCCAATATCGCTATAGCACGAGCAAACCCCGGGTTCCCGACGACCAGGAAAATCACTGCGCCAGCGAGCGCAAAATTCAATCCTGTACGGGCAATATTTACCCCTATTGGCAATTCTGAAACAATTCGCTCTCTAATTGTTTTTAGCCAACCGAGCAATGGAGTAAGCATTGCCGCTAACCCAATACCGACAAACACGAATATGAATGGTTGCGCATACACTATGTACCTTAGATTCTTTGCAGCTGCGAAAGAGCTAAACAAAAAGCTGGTCAGAAACACAACGATGGCAAAGCCGGCCAGCTTCGCACGATAACTAATTGCGACAAGACCTACCACTGCAATAGCCGGCCAAAGCGTGGGGTAGTTTTTCAGGTATTCAACGTAGTAGTACCAAAATTCATTAGCCGTACCTTTGTTAAAGAGAGGAACTGCCCTATACATCTCCCAGACCCTGGCCAGCAACCCGGACCAGACTGCAGCAGCCAATCCAATCAAACATACAGCCCAAAGTACAGCCAGATTTTTTCTCAAGGCTACGGAAGAGGATAGAATCCCGGGCCCTCCGACCCGAATCACAAGCCAAACAATGATACCAAGTACCCCGATAGCAGTTGTAGTCTGCAGATATAAAGCCCCCAACAAAGCCAGTACCGCTGGAAACAAGTAGTAAAGCCTGCGTTTACTGCATCCGTCAACTGCTGAATAAACCAGACATGCCCCACAGAAAAACAACAATGCCTGCAGGCTGTAAAACCGCGTGAACAGTGCAATGTCTACGGCGAATGGGGAAATTGCAAACAATATTGTTCCGATGAACGCTGCCCGGGCTCCTGCAAACTGACGCACCCATACAAACATAAGACAAACCAGGGCAGCCATCGCCACTACCGACGGCAGCCGAGCCAACGCCAAACTATCACCAAAGGCGTTGAATACCCGCGATAGCAACCAGGTAAATCCATATACACGTTCATACAATCCATCGGCAATTCTTGGTTCACCAAACTCCAGTATTCCCCGGGCTGCGAGGATATGATAGAGCTCGTCATGATGCGGGACGCGATCAAGATTCAATGAGTACAATAGAACCGACCCGATCAAAAAAGCCAGGGGTGTAAGCCAATAGAGTTTATTTCTTGCGATGGGCGAGTTTTCGCCAATTGAATCCATACTCTTCCCGATTACCTTGATGCCGAAACTGAAAAGTTTACCAGAAGTATCGGCACTTAAAATTTCTCACGGATTTCATTGCAAGTAAAAAGGCCACACGATCAGTCCTAAACCACAGAACCAGCAAACTTAGGCTCATAATCTAAACCTCTTTATGCCCGAAAAGACATACCCGCCCCTGGCCGTACAACTTGCAAATACACAAAAGAGATGAGAACACATCGGCGGCCTAGTGAAGTTCCAGTCGGAAAAAACAGCGCCTGCATTGAATAAGACAGTAGCACTATCCGAAAAATAGTCCGACAACCCATATTCAGATTTTCAGCAAAGCTCATCCCGAGCAATGAATAATCGCTCAATGACGTCGTATGACAGCGGAAGAGCAGATAAAACCCCAGCCGCATATTGTAGGACTAACCTCGCAATTTGGTAACGATTTCTGTCATTCGTCAATTCTTCGACTATACCTATATACGTGACCGGTGACCTCTGACTGCACAAAGGAGCGTCACGACAATCAATAACAATAAGAAGAATCTACAACGTGAAATCAACTATCGTCTGCAAATACATAGCCCGTAAGTTTAAACTCGGATTTGCTGTTTCAATTGTTGGGTGCCTGGCGGCATGCGACAGCGGAGTAATAACAACAGATACCTCAGATCAGCCTGTGGCTACCCAAACACCCACACCAAGTACACCTGCCGCTGAACCTGAGGACATTCAATTACTATCTGATCTTCCAGCTCCAGACCCAGACCGTGCTATCAAGCTTATGCCTCTGGGAGATTCGATCACTCGCGGCCTTGGTTCGTGCAGTTACCGATCACCATTGGCTGACCTTCTTCAGAACAATGCGGTTGAGTTTGTCGGTAAACAAGGAGTTGACGCCAGTCACCCTGCAAGTTGCACGGAAAGCAATTTCGAACATGCGGGCCGTGCTGGCTGGCGGGCCATCGACTGGCTAAACACTAACAGTGCAGGGGAAACATTCGTATTCGGCGTCACCAGAGCAGAACTACCAGATATGGTACTTCTGCACATTGGCTCAAACGATATCAACCGCGGCGAACAACCCGGCCAGTTTGATCTAGCTACTGGTGAAGGCACCGAAACAGTGGGCCGAATCAATGAAATGATAAACGAGATCTATGCAGGTTCACCCCACACATCCATATACGTTGGAGACCTCATACCCTGGCCATTAGACCCAACTGTCGATAGTTTCCTTAATCTCCTTAGAGTTGAAATAAACAAGATGGTAGAGCACCGTGCAAGCCAGGGAGACAAGATTAGCTTGGTAGGGCTTTATGAGGGATTTCAGGCCGACATGATGCAACCTGACTCTGTACACCCAAACTCCTCTGGTGAAGTGTACATGGCTAATAGATGGCTAGACGCACTACACGCCGACGGATTCTTTCTCACTACCGATAATACATCGAAAGTTAGAGTTGAAGCCGAACATGGCACATTCACAGGGAACATGAAGACCGGGTATGACGGCAGTGGCTACGTTGCCACCTACTATTCAACGGGCTACCAGGCAGACTATGTGACGATGGATTTCACTGTTCAGGATACAGGTGTTTACAGGGTACTGGGGAGAGTGAAAGGTACTTCCGAACAGTCAGATTCTTTGTTTTTTCAAATGAATTCAGGCGACATTGTTCATTGGTCGACGCCGGTTACCGGTGAATACGTGCCGGACTACGTCAGTGGGGAGAGCAGACTTTACGTGTACCTAACGGCCGGCACCCACTCCGCTTCCGTATACAGCAGAAGAGAGGACACCCGCCTGGACTGGTTAGAGTTTCAATTCCTTGGATCAAGTCCCAGCGGCGATGTCGACGGAGATGGCGTGGCTAACAGCGTTGATTCGCAGCCAAATGATCGAGACAATCCTTAAGAGCTAAGAGACGGATATCACATGTCCTACCCTCTAGAGCTCAGCGACCATCGCTGCAAACAGAAAGTGCCAATCGATCTGATTGGCACGAGATATACCACAGCTAGATATTCCTCTCAGCCCACAACCTGCTTCAACCCCGCAAAAAAGTTTGCGGCGTGGATACGAGCGTTGTAACTCTTCAGGCTTTTGTGAGCCACGCACATCGTCGAATTGCGTTACTATCCCCAGACGTATTTGAGCAAAATTACCAGTGGAAATGAAGGCACTTCGATCCCAATGCACAGTCGCCGACCTGCACTGTCACCTTTATCCGTGCTTTGATCCGTCCAGATATTTCGAATTTGCGAACGTCAACCTTCAGCGCCCGGATAACTCAAATAAAGACGAAAGAACCGATTCACCTCTTAGGTGCCTTTTTCTGGCTGATCAGCAATGGCGCAACCCCAACCCCCTCTTAAGTTGCTTAATCATCTTAACTATATTCGAGTGGCCAAAAACAACGAAGAAAACAATCAACAGCGTGCTAAAGCAGCCATGGCACTCTATGAAGAAAAACACTACTGCAGTGTTTATGAAAAAAAAACCACTGACCTGTTTACCTCAATTGGAATTAGCGTTGATTCTTCCAAGTAGTTTTTCTTCACAATGGCAGAGTTAAAGTGAGCAATTCCAGCAAAGATTATGGAAGCGCCTCCGGGTCTGCGCTTAAGAAATATCAACACCTCATCATCGGCGACACCAGTTTGTGGTTTTTGATTAAGTTCGAACTAATACAGTTGTTTGCTAGTTGGGTGCCTGGTGCTCTGGGGTTGGCTTTGAGAAAATCTTTATATCCCACCATACTCGGCTCAGTGGGAAAGAACGTGATCTTCGGATGTAACACCAGCTTTCGTCACCCTAAAAAAATTCATATTGGTGATAATGTACTGATCGATGACAATTGCCTTATTGATGCGAAAGGCGACTCAAACCAAGGAGCGAAAATCGGAAACGGTGTGTTCATTGGAAGAAACACAATTCTCAGCTGTAAAAATGGCGATATCACGCTTGAGGACAACGTAAATATCGGCTTTAACTGCGAGATCTATTCAGGCAACCAGGTAATCGTCGGGGAAAACTCTATAATTGCCGCGTATTGCTATTTGGTTGGTGGTGATGGGTATTCACTGGAGAAAAAATCTACTGCTATCGCTTTCAATCCAGTCAATAATCCAGACACCCTGCTACAGATCGAGAAAGATTGCTGGATTGGTGCCCACTGTACAGTGTTCAACGGGGTGACTATAGGTGAAGGAGCAGTGTTAGCCGCAGGATCTGTCGCCACACAAGACATTAAACCGTATTTCATTTATGGTGGCACACCGGCGAAACTAATAAAGGAACGCCCCACCGACTCCAGTCTATCCGGTAACCAATAAGCATGAAAACAACAAGATTAGCTCAAAGTCATTTTTGTGTTTACATCGCACCTGACAGCAACTCAGCCCGCAAGCTGAATATTGTCTAAATTATGCCAAAACTTAGTATTTCTAAAGGACTGGCGGCCAAGTTTTTCGTCTCTGCCGGGCTTTTATACTGGCTACTTTCCGGCACCAATTTTAGTGAAATAGTAACTTCACTTCAAAATGCCAATTACGGCTTACTTGCTATAGCATTTTTACTGCACCCCGTCGGCTTGTTGATAAGTGCACTCAGATGGAAGTTACTACTCACCATTCGAGGAAGCACGCCTAGACTACGATTTTTGGTTGAGTCCTATTTTGTCGGCATGTTCTTTAATAATTTTCTGCCCTCAACCATCGGCGGGGATGTCTATCGCGCCTACGATTCGTGGCGGCTGGGTCAAAGTAAATCCAGTGCATTCGCTATCGTCTTTATTGATCGCATGCTTGGTGTTTTAGCGTTAGCCATTTTTGCTGTTTGTGCACTTCTCATTGATGATCGATTCACCAAGTCTGTACCCCATCTTTGGCTATGGATCTCACTTGTAACGCTAGGCTTGATACTGGTAGTTTATCTGATTTTCTTCACACCCGATTTTTTGTTAGATTTTTTCAGCAAAAAGAAATTTTTTTCGGGCCGCGCCCTCGGAAAAAAAATTGATTCGATTATTGATGCTTTCCTGGCCTTTCGAGGACAGAGACTTACATTATTCCAGGCGATGGGGCTTTCAATACTTCTACAGATTAATGTTGTTATTCACTTCGTACTGATTGGATTTGCCATGGGGTTGAGTGTACCTTTATCAGGCTATTTTTTGATCATCCCGCTGGTGACTATTATTTTGATGCTACCGGTATCTATCAATGGAGTTGGCATTAGGGAGAGCAGCTTCGCTATCTTCCTTGCTGGCTATGGGGTTGTAAAATCGGACGCAATAGCCTTTGCGTGGATTGGATTTATCATGGTGTTAATCCAAAGTGTTTTAGGTGGGATCTTGTACGCACTGCGAAGCGACCTGCCAAAAGAAAATAGCCCTAACAACCCGTCATAGAATTTAGATTTTCTTAAAATCATCACCAAAGTTAAGCAGTTCTCGCACCTGAAAGCTCTTTTTGTCGCCTGTTCCATAGTAAATGCGGACTGATAATTCGCCAATAATGCCCAGAATGAAAAATTGTCCTGCAAGAATAGTAGACACCACTGTTAGAAAGGTAAATGGATTACCCGTTACATCAAAATTCCAGCCCAGCTTCATTACAACCACCGCAATCATTGAGACCAGTGCAAGCACGCTCACTATGATGCCAATGAAACCGAACAGCTTCATCGGACTCGCGAAATATCGGGACATATACTGGATTGTGATCAAATCCAGCACCACCCTAACCGACCGCCCGATTCCATATTTCGATTCACCAAACTGCCTGGCGCGATGATTTACCTCTACCTCTATACTTCGCGCACCCAGGTTTGACGCGAGTATAGGAATAAATCTGTGCATCTCCCCATAGAGCTCTAAGTCTTTGGCGATCTCGGAGCGGATCGCCTTGAGCGTGCACCCAAGATCGTTAATCTTAAATCCGGTAACACGAGAGATCAGTTTGTTGGCTAACATCGACGGTAATTTTCTGGACAAGAATTTATCCTGGCGATCTGCTCGCCAGCCAAAAACCAGATCGTAATCTTCCTCAAGTTTTTCAAGCATCGAGGGAATATCCGCCGGATCATTCTGAAGATCACCGTCCATAGTCACAATGTAATCCCCGCCGGCATGCTGAATACCTGCATGCATCGCTGCAGTTTGACCAAAATTACGGCGCAGCAGAACGACCTTAACTTTCGGATCTTCGGCAAGAGATTTCAGGATTGCCTTGCTGCCGTCAGACGACCCGTCGTCGACGAAAACTATATCATAAGGCCACTTGGCGGAGTCCATGACCGACCTTATTTCCTGATAGGCCAGATTTAAGTTTTCTGACTCATTGTAGACTGGCAAAACAATAGAAACCGATCGAGGGCTAGCCGAATTATCGAGTGACATTTGATACGCAACGCATAATTAGAAAGGACACGGTGGGGCTCAGGCTAATTACCTGGCAGTGCAGTGAAGGGACTGGCTCAAGGTAGCCCCTCTTCAAGGCCACAAACCGACTCCACTCAATGTTGATATTTTGGCATTTATAGCCAAGAAAATCTCGGCTATATTACTCAGTTAGCATCAAAGACGGTTTACGGTTAATTGATAGGTCATTACTTTGACTCGAAGCCAAATGTATCAACTTGTAATTCAGTACCACTATATGTGCCTCTCCCTACCCTCTAACGAGGATGAACAAAAGTGACAATAACCTTCTGATTTCTCAAAAAGTCAGCAAGTTAGGGTACGATTGTTGCCATTCAACCCATGCATTAATTTAGAGAACGTGACATGCACGAACCCTTGGATACAAACTTTCCCGTCATCCTGGCAGGCGGCTCTGGTACTCGACTGTGGCCTCTTTCACGATCACTGTACCCGAAACAGTTTTTAAAACTAGGCAGTGACGCCTCTCTTTTACAAAATACTGTTAAAAGAGCCAGCGCCAGTTGTGGTGGCAAAGCGCTAATCGTTTGCAACGAGGAACACCGCTTCCTCACGGCAGAGCAATTGCGGGAAATAAATTGCGAAGGCACAATTATCCTTGAGCCAGTGGCCCGAAATACTGCACCTGCCATCGCATTGGCAGCCATGCACGCGATCAGGATTAATCCAGAAGCCATTTTAACCGTGCTCTCGGCCGACCATGTAATCGAGGACACTGGAAAGTTCAGCGAGCATGTAGCTCAGGCAGTCAACGCCGCACGTGACGGCGCTTTGGTGACGTTTGGTGTTGTTGCCGATCGCCCCGAGACAGGATACGGCTACATAAAAGCTGAATCGACAGGCATAAGTAAAATATCAAAATTTGAAGAAAAACCGGATGCCGCCACAGCGCAGAAGTATCTGGATTCAGGTGACTACTATTGGAACAGCGGAATGTTTGTTTTCCGTGCCCAGGCTTACCTTGATTCATTGCAAAACTACGCACCTCAGGTGCTCAAGGCTTGCACAGCTGCTTACGCAAAATCCGCAGAGGACCTTGATTTTATCCGTGTTGACGAAGAAGCCTTCACAGCCAGCGAAAGCATTTCTGTTGACTACGCCGTGATGGAAAAAACGGATAATGCCATGGTGGTGCCATTTAGTGCAGGCTGGTCAGATATCGGATCTTGGGACGCTGTGCACTCTATGAGCGAAAAAGATTCAAATGGTAATGCAAGCAGTGGCGACACGATGATCGTCGATAGCGAAAATTGCTACGTTAACGCGGGATCGAGACTGGTTGCTGCACTTGGGCTGCAAAATATTTCTATCATTGAGACTCGTGACTGTATTCTGGTAGCCAATAACGAGCATGCACAAAATGCCAAAAAGTTCGCTTTGATGCTCAAGGACGCAGGTCGTGGAGAAGCCGACACACACACAGAAGTTTTTCGGCCCTGGGGAAGTTATCAAACTATTAATTTAGGGTCCAGATTTCAGGTGAAACGCATTACGGTAAAGCCTGGCGCAAAACTGTCTCTTCAAAAACACCACCATCGCGCGGAACACTGGATTGTTGTTGAGGGGACAGCCATCGTCACCTGCGACGATAAAGAAATCATGTTGACTGAAAATCAGTCAACCTATCTGCCACTTGGGGCGATGCACAGATTGGAGAATCCGGGGAAAATTCCACTCGAATTAATCGAAGTACAGTCCGGCAGCTATTTAGGTGAGGATGATATCGTCAGATACGATGACGTATATGGCCGCGCTCCAGAACAAGAGTCAAACTAAGCTTTGGTATAAATACGGCAAATAATTCAAGCAAAAAAAAAGCCGCGCAATGCGCGGCTTTTTTCATGCTACGTAGCCTGATACTAAGCAGTATTATCATCAGTTATCGAAGGGTCTCTCCACTCCCTGCGATCATTTAGCCGTGATATTTTTTTAGCTTCGCGTCGGTCCTCACGCGCCTTGGATTGCGCAACAAAACTATTTTCCCGAGTCAACGATCTCTTCTTTTTATCGTTACTAGTCTCTCCATAACCATAGTAGTCATAATAACCCTGGTAGTAGTAATCGCCACCGTAAGAAGATATTTTCGCTAAATCAACTTGCGAAATAACTGCTCCGGCAACGTTGATACCTACTTCGCGCAGTCTTTCGATTCCCCGCTTAACAACAGGCAGCGGAGTGCTGTCAGATTTAACGACATAGATCGCTGAATCTACATATTTACCAACCACGATAGCATCGCTCACAGCCTGTACCGGCGCAAGGTCAATCACAATCCGGTCATACCGCTCCTTCAGCAAGTCGATCAACTCTGCAAACTCCGGAGAAGCCAACAATTCAAGATGCGTCTCAGGAATACGACCAGCTGGAATTATATCGAGTTCATCGATAGCGTTCACTCGCATACAGTCTTCGAGGTAGGCTTCACCAGTTAAAAGATCAGAAAGACCATGGCTGCGTATGCTAAGGGCTCGACCTAAGCCCGGGCGACGCATATCCGCTTCAATAAGCACCACATTTTCAAGCCTGGATAACGAGTGAGCCAGGTTACTCGACAATGTGGACTTACCTTCGGCAGGCACTGATGAAGTCACCATAATAACCTGGTTGTGTTTTTCCAGTTCTGTCACTGTCGCGCTGGTCCGAATCGTTCGAATCGCTTCAGCAAATGCCCCCCGCTTATCATCAAACTCACCTGGAATAAGTGGTACTGTCTTCTTTCCGAATAAGCCACCCCTGATAACTGGAACAATGCCAAACACGGGTATGCCAAGCTTTTTCTCAACATCGTGAATACCCTGAACTGTTTCTTTCATGCTTTCATAAACAAACAGCAGAGAGGAAATACCAAAAAGACTCAGCAAGAATCCCAGCATGACCATCAGTGTTTTCTTAGGGCGAACCGGCGACTGCGGAATAGCTGCAATATCGGACACGCTCATAGGTACAGCCTGAAGGTTTTGCTCCTGATAGCCTCGCAACTCTGCAGCTGCTTCTTCGTAGTATCTTTTATTGTTGTCCCGCTCCAGCTCAAACTCTTTGGTGGTAACGCGACCCTGACTAATACTGTCTGCCTTACTTTCTTCACGACGGATGTCAGCCTCAAGTGAACGCACCTGGCCCTGAGCTGCGAGAAACGATTTTTCAACAGAGGATACAACATTAGCAATTTGACGATCCAGATTGCGTGTTGCTGTCTGATAATTAGACTGAGCGTCAATCACACGCGGATGTTTGGAACCATAACGATTCAGCAATTCGTCTAACTGTCGACGAGACTCCTGCATCAGTTGCTTATTACGTTGTACCGTCGGACTAGAATCCACAACTGGCAGTAATTCATAAGGCGTTCCAACGTACTGATACGAGGAAAAATCTTCTGCCCCTTGTTCCTGCAAAAATATTTGAGTGTTTGTTCCGCCACCAGCATTACGAACCTCATTCCACTGGATTCTCGCTACTTCCAATGAAGTTTTAGCATCGACGAGTCGGCTGTTAAATTGAGCAATGGTAGCGTTAACATAATCGCTGCCATCACCACCGATCCCTACTTCGCGACGTGCTGTAAGTAGTTGCTGCTCTGAGTCTTCAAGTTTTACCTTGAGCTCATCAACTTTGCTCTGCAAGTAGTCCTTACTTTCTTTGTTTCGAGCGTCACTCTGATCAATGTAATACTGAATGTATCCAGTCCCGATTCCGTTTGCAATTTTTGTTGCAAGAACACGATCCACACCATCGACACTGACTTTAACCAGGTTGGTTTGCTTCAACGCAACAACATTGGTTCTACGCATTAGCTTTTGAACCATCAAATCATTCGCTAATTGAGGATCAACCGCTAACGCCTCGGCTTCCGTCAACTCTACTTCCCGCTTGGGAAGCAATCCGAGAATTGCTGTCTTAACAGGTGCAAGCACTCCTACACTTTGATGTTCCACCGGTACAGGCAGCGAACTATTATATTCCCAGTGCTCAACCAGGTTCATTTCCTTCACAACACGCTCTGCGAGTGTTCTGGACTTGAGAACCTCTACCTGAGTTTGTATGTCCTGCTTGGTAGCTGCACCAAAGGTAGGATCGAACACCCCCTGAGTGGTCTTATCGTCAAAAAGTAGCGTCGAACTTGAACGATATACCGGCGTCATCCCAGACACCACCAGGGCTGTCAGTGCGGTACAGAGTGCTGTCGTTATAATGATTGGCCACTTAAATTTTCGCAACGTGACGATAATGCCCCTGAGGTCAATGGAGTCGTCATGTTTGCCTCGTGAGTCATCCCTAAATCGATCTGAATGCGGGTCACGAACAGAAGTTTCGCTCATCTACTTACTACCTTAATTTTTGGTTTTGGTTTCTACAGCAAAGTCTACCGAGGGAAAGCAGACATTACAGTGATATATGTTCAGATTTCCGAACGACCTGTAAATAAATCACAATATTTTTGGGGCACAGGGTTGCTGCTTTGCAGAGTTGTTCTGTCGCGTCCATGTTAATTTTCTTCCTTTGGTCTAAAGCAATTGCAATTTTTCAAGACAATTACAAAGTGTACAATTCTACGTGTAATGACGTTTTAGGTCAAAGAGTTACACAAAATTTGACAGTAACCGTCTGTCAAGTTGCGCATTCTAACAAAATTATCAGACTTTGAATTCGACTGATTTGTTGCACCCGGCCACAAATTAAAGACAATTATTTCCCTTCTCAACCAAATTGATCGCTGTTATCGATCAACATGTGAGACCCGGTTTTCAGTACACTTGTTCCATTCAACGTAAGTCAAACAACCAGACCTAAAAAATTGTCCAGATTTATCTTCCTCATAATCCTGTTCGGTGTCGGCTACCTGCTGTATCACCTGTATGGCAAAAAGCTTATAAAACAGGGACCTAAAGGAATATTGAAACCTGCACTAATCATCCTCGTTGTGCTGGTTTTGCTAGCCGTAGCAACAGGGCGAGCCAACGCGATATTTGCGCTGTTTGGCGGCCTGATCGCAGCCGCATGGCGTCTGGCTCCATTGCTGCTCAGATTTTATCCACAGATCCGACAGATTCTAAATCGGTTTGGAGTGCAATCATCAGGCTACACCGGGGCCTCAAAGGTGAATACGGATTCGCTGGAGATGTCACTCGACCATAGAACAGGCCGAATTGATGGTGAAATCATCGCCGGCCAATTCAAGGGCAGAACGCTGTCTTCTCTCGAATACACCGAGTTAATGCAGTTCTATCAGATTTGCCAAAAGCAGGATATTGAAGCGGTTAGACTGCTCGAGGCCTTTATTCAGCGGGAATATCCGGACAAATGGAACGAAGGCACCTGGTCTGAAACCCCGGAACAGCCGTCAGCACCGAATAACAGGTCAGGAATGTCTATCGAGGAGGCCTGGGACACTCTGGGCCTGACACCGGGCTCAAGTATCGAGGATATCACTCACGCACACCGAAAATTGATGTCGCGGTTGCACCCGGATAAAGGGGGTAGTACTTTTCTGGCGACACGCGTTAATCAGGCAAAAGAGCGCATTCTCTCTGAGCTGAACAAAAACTAAGAGCTAGATATGAGAACCATATTATCGATTCCACTCAATATGGTGTTATTAGTTGCGTACAACATCATTATTTTCATGAGCACACCCGACAACTATATTCCCGATGCAGTTGTCACTACATTCAGAATTCCTTCGTCGGGCGCTACATTGACAATCACCTGGAATATTTTGTTTGTTCTGGTTGGAATCGCCATACTTTACATCGAAATTTTAAAATCTACCCGAACCTCGATGCAGGCATTGCTTGACCACGTTCTATCGCTTGGTGTTTTCGTGGTGTTTCTCGTTGAACTGTTAATATTACGAGAAATGGGATCAGCGACATTTCTGATTCTAACGCTGTTATCCCTGATAGATGTTATTGCCGGCTTCACTGTATCGTTGTCAACTGCACAAAGAGACATCACGCTTGGCTAGCACCCCATCGAGGGAGAACGGTTCGCTGACCACCGACAACACACCGTTCTCACCCACCCATAGTCGTTCGCTCATTTGGGGCGCTCTGGTGGCCATGGCTACCGATTCCGGCACCCAACCCTCTAATGATTAAACCAGCTCTGCCCACAGGTCATAGTCTCCCGACTCTGTGATTCGCACAACTGAAAACTCGCCTGCTTTCAATTCACTGTGGCTCTCGACAATAACGGTGCCGTCGATTTCCGGTGCGTCCGCGCTGCTACGAGAAACGGCATTGCCATCGGCGTCAAAGCCATCAACCAGTACCTGCATTTCCTGACCAACTTTCTGCTGCAACCGATCAGCACTGATTTGAGCCTGCAAACCCATAAATCGATGCCAGCGTTCTTCCGCAACTTCTGGAGGCACAGCATCAGGCAGGGCATTGGCAGTGGCACCGTCCACTGGCGAATACTGAAAGCATCCGACGCGGTCCAGCTGTGCCTCTTCCAGAAAGTCAAGAAGCTCTTCAAACTCAGCATCGGTCTCTCCGGGAAAACCGACAATAAACGTACTTCGCAGCGTAATCTCAGGACAGACCTGCCTCCAGGCATGGATTCTGTCAAGGTTACGTTCTGCTGCCGCCGGACGCTTCATCAATTTAAGTATTCGCTGACTTGCATGCTGGAAAGGGATATCAAGGTAGGGCAGGATTTTTCCCTCAGCCATTAAAGGCACAATATCGTCAACATGTGGATAAGGATAAACGTAGTGCAATCGAACCCATATCCCAAAACTCGCCAGAGCTTCACAGAGCTCTTTCATTTTCGCTTTAACAGGCTTCCCATTCCAAAAAGAAGTGGCATATCGGGCATCGACACCATAGGCACTAGTGTCCTGAGATATAACCAGCAACTCTTTAACCCCGGAAGCAACTAACCGCTCTGCTTCTCCCATCACATCTGCTGCCGGTCGACTCACCAGCTTTCCGCGCATCGATGGAATAATGCAGAAACTGCAAGAGTGGTTACAGCCTTCCGAAATTTTGAGATAAGCATAGTGGCGCGGTGTCAGTTTGATTCCCTGCGGGGGCACCAGATCAATTTTTGCATCATGCTGAGTATTGGGCGGCAAGTTCTGGTGTACCGCTGACATCACTTCTTCATAGGCCTGTGGCCCGGTCACTGCCAACACTTTGGGGTAACGCGCTTCAATCTCCCCGGGCTTAGCGCCAAGGCACCCGGTTACAATCACGCGACCGTTTTCATCAAGCGCTTCGCCAATCGCTTCAAAGGACTCCTCTACCGCACTATCGATAAAACCACAGGTATTAACGATGACCAGATCAGCACCCTCGTAGTTATGTTCGATCTGATATCCCTCTGTACGCAATTGAGTAAGTATTCGCTCGGAATCTACCAGCGCTTTTGGACACCCCAGGCTGACGAAGCCGACCTTTTGAGACTCTTTCATGGGAAATATTCAGTGTGATTGATCAGGATGGCGTACTGTACTGCAGTTCCACATTCAAAAGGGGTTTTGCTGAATCAATGTCAGGATTTGTTGCGATTCAATCTTCGAATCGGGAGCAAACAACCTAACGAAACAGGCAAAAGTTGTAACAACAACTCAAATAGGTCGATTACGATTCGGTTTGCGCCGAATCCCTTTACAGCCCTATGCGCATGATTATAATCGAATCTCATTTGACATAATCTGTAGCAATGGAAGAGAGCGAACGTATTCCGAATTCAAGCCAGGGAGAGATTGAAACTTTCTTACTCAACCACAACATCAGTCTAACCCGCCAGCGCGTGGCGATTGCAGCTCAAATATTCCGGAAACAACAGCACCTGTCCGCAGACCAAATCCTGGAACAAGTTAACTTTAACGATATTCAAGTTTCTAAGGCCACTGTTTATAACACACTTCGATTGTTTGTCACGAACGGACTCCTGCGTGAAGTAGCGATCGACCCGCAACGAACGCTATTCGACACCAATACTACTGATCACCACCATATCCTCAATACAGAAACAGGGGAAATTCGCGATATTAACCCGGTGGCAATCGATCTGCTGGGTATACCAGGCCTGGGTGCTGAAGAACAAGTGGACGGTATTGATTTAGTTCTGCGAGTGTCCGCATCAAACTCGAGAAACAAAAACCCCTGACATTTGCCTAGGTTATTTTATCCAGCAGCTTCCGAAACCGTTCAGCATGTGTCTTTTCACTTTTAGCTAACGTGTCAAACCAATCTGCAATATCATCATGGCCTTCGTCGCGTGCCTGCTGTGCCATAGTTGGATAAAGCGTCTCGTATTCGTATTCCTCACTTGAGATAGCACTTTTTAAATTTGCTTCGGTTCCACCAAATGGAGCACCGGTCACCGGGTCTCCGCACCCTTCGAGGTATTCAAGTAAACCGGCAGCGTGACCGGTTTCATCCTCTGCCGTTGAACGAAACAATTGTGCGATTTCAGTGTACCCCGCAACATCAGCTTTTGATGCGAAATAGAAAAAACGCCTATTTGCCTGCGCCTCTCGTGCAAAAGCGTCTTTCAGGTTTTTTTCAGTTTTGCTGCCTTTCAAGGACATCTGTTGCTCTGGAATTCCTGGTTGCAATTCTATATTCGTCGTTGCTCGATTAATTAGTGCTCATCCAGAAACCAAGTGCTACTGCGAACCACTGAATGCACACGATCTTTCATCGACTACATGTAGTTATTTTAGAATGACCAAACGCCCACATGTAGTCGGTAAAATCTCACACACCTCGGTGATTCTCGCTACGCCCTGTTTCTGGATGAGCACTAATTAGAAACCGAAGTTTTCTCTATTGTACACCGCTGCCCCACACAAGGTGAACTAGTGACTTACTTCAATTGTTACCTCTATTTAGAACCAAAACTAAAGAGGCCGTTCAATCGGCCGTTAACAACGCCGGTGGTTGTCACAGGCAGCCATCCAGCGAAAAGAACAACAATATCGCAGTTGAGTATGTAACTACTACTAGGGGAACAAATATGACCATTAGCAACGAAACCGAATTTCAGGCAGCTCAGGAAGTGTTTCGAAAGTACGATTTCAAGCCTGGCACCTCGAAGAATCATCCACTACAGGCGAGCCTGGAAATTTTGGCTGCCGCCGTTGAAAACTACCAGTTTCTTGTCAAGGATACTCGTCAGGCTGCATAGCTGCTTCTGTCGCAGGCATAACGCCTGCGACGGACACTGCTCGTGCAACGGTCACTGGCAATCTGCCCTTGGCGAGCGCAGGAAGATCTCCGGCCAGGCCCATGGCCATTTTCATACACAGTGAGTTTAACTGCGGAATTTTTTCAGCACCGTGCAGCGCTGCACCTCGCAGAAGCTTTAACAGAGCGGCGTTATTGTCTCCAGGCTGGAAAGCGCGGTGAATGCTATCGAGCATTTTTATCATCAGCGCGTTGCTGCCCTTTCGCCAACGCTCGTAGCGTCTGAGTATTCTCAAACTCCCGATATCTGCGCCACCACCGTAACGCTCTGTTATACACTCGACCAGTGCCGCAGCATCAAGCATCCCCATATTAACGCCCTGTCCCGCGAGCGGATGAACCGAGTGCGCAGCATCGCCCACTAATGCGATCCGCGGTTTTACATATTGCTGAGCCTGCTGCCACTTTAGTGGAAAGCTGCCAATATCGATCAATTCCTCCAAGCCTCCCAACCGTTCAGGAAACTCGCTTTCCATACGCCGCAAAAACTTTTCAGGGGGCATATTTTTAAGCTCAGCAATAAACTCGGCCGAGTGATACCACACCATCGATGCCCGATTTTCTGTCAGCGGCAAAAATGCCTGTGGTCCATCCGGCGTAAAACACTGCCAGGTGATATCCTGCTGCGGCAATGAGGTTCGAACCGTTGCAACCAGCGCATGCTGGTCATAGAAATCGCCCTCTGTTCCAATATCGGACAGACTGCGTACCATAGACTTTGCACCATCGGCTGCAACAATCAAAGATGCCTGCACTGTCGTTTGATCATCCAGTTCAACAACGGCGCAATCTGAATTTACCGAAAGACCCGCAATTCTGGCCGGGCAGTGGATTCGCACATTATCAAGCGTCTGTAAACGTTGCCATAAACCAAGTTGGATAACCCGATTTTCAACAATATAGCCCAAGTGTTCACAGCCGATATCTGCGCTGTCAAATTCGGTTTTGGCCGTCGTTTCAGCATCCCAAACTGCCATGCGCCTGAAGGGGCAAAGGCGCATAGCTTCAATGTAAGACCAGGCACCCACCGCAGCAAACATTTGTTCCGTTGCCACGCTGATCGCTGAAACTCTTAAATCATGTGACGCAGATTGATAGTTTGCAGGTGCTTGTTGCTCCAGAACTATCACATCCAAACCGCAAGACGCTAACGCCGCCGCTGTGAGTGAACCAACCATACCTCCACCCACAACAATCACATCCGCACTCAGCGTCTGAGGCTCTTTCATCACTCAGTTGCCACCACATTCGGGGTCAGATTTATTCACTGACAGCCACTTGCTCACTACTCAATGTTTTTAATGTCCAGCCAGTATCTCCGCGTACCAACTCAAGGGTGGGCCAGAAATTATATTCCGGCTGTACACTAACAACAGAGCGATAACCGTTCATTGCTACCACGGTCAGACTGACCGGCTGATCCGGACTTTTGCGACCCACTTCCTCTATGAAATCATCAATCGAGGTGATGGCAATACCTTCTACCTCAACAATGTAGCGATTTCGATAGAGTCGATCCTGTATTGACGGCGACCCACCCAGAGTACTACTGATAAACACTCCTTCCGTGGTGTTACCCCGCTGGAATGCCAGTTCAAAATGCGGCTCCTGTATCAACGATCCTGCCCACAACAAGGCCCGGTCTGTACCCTGCCCGTCATAACGAATCGTTGGGACCTTCAGATCGATTATCTGCCCGTCCCGCACAACCTTCATTGCTACTACTTCATTTTGAACCAGACGTTCAAACTCAAAGAATGTGGTTGGTATTTCACCGTTGACCTGTAGGATCATGTCGCCAACTACCAGTGGATTATTGCTATCACCTACCACTTGTCTTACCCATAAAACTCGACGGTGGATTGCTGCAGAATCCGCTATTTTTCTTATCCATTCGTTGTTAAGGCCCTGCTCTCGAGCCTGCTCAAACGACTGATAGGCCAGAGAAGCTGGTGCAATAAATAGCTTTTCGCTGTTTTGATAGCGAGTCACTACTTGCTTGATTAAAGAAGCGGGCATTGCCCACTCCGCCTCTTTAACTTCCTCGCCATCCTGATACGCAAAGCTCTGCCAAACCGCTTGCACAACCCCTTCGCTATCCAGTAAAGGACCACCCAGTGTTGGACCCACCAGCGATGCACTCAACACATCAACCGGCACCTGTTGAAAACGCGATAACCTGGGCAGATCGAAATATAAACTGACTTCACTTAAATTAGAAACTTTCTGCTTTCTGATCGTGCCATCACTACGGTAACCAATTAGCTCAAGGGATGAATCCAAATCAGGAAAATCATCCGCCAGGGGAAGAGCCTCAATTTCAACTTCTCCTAACAAAGCAGGATCGTACTTTAATATCGCTATATTATGCAGCGGATGAAGAAAGACTACTTCTCCCGGAATTTTATAGGTCGAAAAGAAAGTGATTTCCAGATCACCCAATTCGACTGGAACTGTATTTCTATCAGTAACCAACAGGCCGTTTTCTGCATCAACAATTAACCCCACTCCACTAAAGCTGTTGGCATAAACATTATCAACAACATACGGAATATCAAAAGACAGTCGAACTAACGAGGCTGCTACCGATTGAATGCGGTTATCGCGATAGCCCGGTAACACAACATCACTAAGTGCTTCGGCTTTGTTTGCTTTTGTCGGAAGCTCAATATCCGTACAGTCCCAAAATCTTGCGTCATCAACGCGATCACAAGCACGTGCCGCGAACCATTTGGCATTGACTTTCACGTTATTGACAGAGGATGTAAATTCCCGGCCAGGAACGACATATCTCAGTCGCCACTCATCGGCGACTTCAGCGGCTGAGAGATGCTTCATGATGTCATCGGTAGATTTAATATCCTGACCATTGAGTTTAGTGATCAGTGCACCCCTGGGAATACCTGCCCGTGAAAATTCATAACCAGATTTCGCCAGCACAACTCCCTGCTGCGGCAGATTCATACCTCGTGCACGTTGTACTGAAATATCATGCAAAACTGATCCGCCAATCTCGATCAATGTTGCGGGCTGCAGTGCATCCATATCCTGCACCTCAACCGGAAAAGCAATCTGTTGTCCCTGACGAATTACCTCGAGGCTTATTTCCTTACCAATCGACGAATCGAGAATCTCTGCCAGACGAATAAATTCAGTCACTGGCTGATCATTGATCGCAAGCAGTATATCCCCCTCTTGAAGCACCCCTTCAGCAATACCCCCTGGTAGTATCTGCCGGGCTAACAGCATACCGTTGCTATCAGGAAATTCAGCCTGTATCCGCGCTGCAATATCTCCACGAAGACCCAGTCGGCTCAGCAGTCGATAGGGGCGCTGCTCAAATACTGTTTGAATAGTGCCACGAAGTACTGGATCACCCGCCTGAAGTTTTTCCAGCGCATATTCAATTCGATCAAGCGGTAAAAAGAAACTACTTGCAGTGCTGCTGTTAGCTGCAGCATTCAAGGCGATCACTTCTCCTTCCTGATTCAACACTGGCGACCCCGATGATCCGCCAGAAGTGGAAGATGCGGCCTGCAAATAAAACGTGTTGAAATCATTGTGGCCATAGCGACCATAATTTGGTGCAGCTCGATCCACACGAGCTATCGTCCCAGCCAGAATCGATAGTTGCTCACCACCATCACTTCCGATCACGCGAATATCAGCCCCGACATCCGCGCCGGATGCGTTCAATACCATGGATTTTGGACTGTTACGCTTTAAATCGTCAGGGTTGTATCTGACAAATCCAAAATCGTGGACGGGATCTCGATAAAGTGGCACTACATCGACACGCTCAAGGTTTTGAAATGTCGCGGTCATACTGATCGGTCCACTACCGACCACATGACGATTAGTCAGAATAATGCCGCGCTCCGCATCGACAACAAATCCGGTAGCCGAACTGACTCCCTGATTGGTTTCGACAAAATCACGAACATAGGATATCTGCAGAGACACAACCGAAGGCACTGCATTGGCAATCACCGCAGACCAGCGTGCACTTGCCTCCTGCGCACGCAATTGACCACCAACAGCAAAAGTCGCCAGTACAAGTAAGATGGATGTATAAATTCGCAATAGACTATTCCAGTTTGGTGAGTGGCGACGCCACGGTACCATCCGGGCAGTTCAATCAATACACTGACTGCACCTAACGACACAGCACAACAGTATAACGCCGATATTCGCCCGATTAGTACATAGGTTAGTAGGTACTCTACAATTAAACACAAGAACCGAACCGACAATTCCCTTTGCCAGCTAAAAACCCATTAATCCAATGAGCGATCCATCCACCAGCGAATTTCCCGTAGACTGGTTACGTCAAACATCACCCTATATCAACACGCACAGGGGTAAAACATTTGTAATCTGGTTGAGCGGGGCCAGCCTGAATCACGCTAATTTCAGTCATCTGATCCACGATTTAACACTGTTAAGCCACCTTGGTGTTCGTTTGATTCTGGTTCACGGAATGCGCCCCCAGATTGACAAAGAGCTGGCGGCACTGGGTATCAAACCCAAATTTATCGATCCACAACATCCGGGCACAAACTCTGCCACCCAAAATAGTGTCCGAGTTACTGGTAATGACGTACTTCCGGCACTAAAAATTGCACTCGGAAATGTCCGCTGCCAGTTTGAATCAGCATTTTCCACGGGTTTACCAAACACCCCGATGTCCGGAGCTCGAATCACTCTGTGCTCAGGCAATTTCGTTATTGCACAACCCTATGGAGTCCGCAAAGGTATAGACTACGGACACACTGGAGAAGTTCGCAGAGTGCGTGCCAGCCACATAAACCAACTTCTGGATCTTAATCATGTGGTACTCCTGTCACCGGTCGGATACTCACCCACCGGCGAGCTATTTAACCTGCACTCAGAAGACGTCGCCACCCAGACTGCCATCCATGTAGAGGCACAAAAGCTGATATTCCTGCATGACAGAGCAACCGGGATCACCGATGGCTCCATACACGAAATTTCGTCCCGAAACCTGTACTCCGAACAATCACTGCCGCCTGAACTGCAACCACTGAAATTTGTGATTGGAAAATCCTTACACGCGTGTCAACAGGGGGTGAAGCGCTGTCACATCGTTAACAGCCAACAGGATGGCGCACTACTTAAAGAATTATTTACTCGTGACGGCAGTGGCTTGCTAATCGATTCCGGTCACTATGACAATATTCGTGCGGCTTGTACCAGTGATATTGCAGGCATCAAAGTACTAATCAACCCACTTATCGAAAACGGCATGCTGCGCGATCGGACAGAGCAGGATCTTGAACGAGAAGTACAAAACTTTTACGTCGCTGAACGTGAAGGCAGTGTGATTGGCTGCGCCAGTCTTACGTTATTCGGTAAACAAGCGGAATTAGGTTGCCTGGCTGTACATCCCGACTTCCGTGCCAGCGGCAAAGCCGCAGAAATTCTAAAGCATATCGTCAAGGAGGCCCGAAAAAAACAATGCTCTGGCTTATTCGCTTTGAGCACTCGGAGCGGTGACTGGTTTCAGGAACAGGGTTTTGTGCCCGACAACATCGATAACGTGCCCGCAACGCGGGAGAATATGGCCAACCATAAAAAACGTGGTTCCAAGCTGTTTACTTTAGAGCTTTAGGTTTCCTTCTCTATTTTGGGCTATCACTGCAAAAATTTCGGATAGTGCGCTAAGACGTTCCAGCGGACAATCCATTGATAGCAACTCATGCCGCAGCTCGGCAGACAAGGGTAATAACTCAACAAAACGACTACCCAGCCACAATGAATCACTGTATTCCGGATTCGGATAATTTACTGCTCCTGAAACTTGCCCCAGAATTTGTTCCAGTGTGTGCACAAGATGGGTATACTCATCTGGTACCGGCGATGACACCTCAGGCGACAATAGTTCTACATTTCCGTGCCTTAGCTCCGCACTATCTACCCAGGTTTCGCACAACCGAAATTTCGTCTCCCCTCGCACCACAATTTGCAGCAATCCGTTTTCACCCTGATCCCAATCCACTATCTTTATGACCGTGCCATACGGATAAGGCAATGCAGCGTCACCAACTTCCGCGCCCTCTTTTACCAAACAAACACCGAACCCACTCTGATGCCGAAAACATTGGCGCACCATATCCAGATACCTTGGTTCGAACAGCCGCAGCGGCAATAATCCTCCAGGCATAACAATGGTCGACAACGGAAATAAGGGTAATTGCATAAGGACAGGCGCGGTTAAGCGGCTTCGGACCAAAGATCCGACTTTTGTATCACGGTTCGAATAATGAGTGTAACGCAAACCAGATACAAACCCACAATCAGGTAAAAAAAAGCCGGGCTAAAGCCCGGCTGATATCAAGTATGAGTGTTTGTACTTGTACTCATTTCCTACTTTGGATAAAGCACTACTTCTACCCGACGATTTTGCTCGCGCCCGTCATCTGTATCATTACTTGCGATCGGATTAAATTCACCATAACCAGTGGCAGACAGTCGATTAGCTGCAACCTCAGTGTTTGCGCTTAAGAAGCGAACCGCAGAAGTCGCCCTGGCAACTGACAGTTCCCAGTTACTTTGGAACCTCTGCCTCAAGGCAGAACCGATCGGCACATCATCAGTGTGGCCTTCGACTCGGATATCGTAGTCTTCATAACTACTGACCGCCTGACCGACCACAGCCAGCACATCCCGACCTGACTCACTTACCACTGCACTTCCGGTGTTAAAGAGACTACCGCTTGACACTCTGATTCCGACCGAGTTATCGCCGCGTACCTGCACTGTGGTGTCGATTAATCCAGCCTGACGCAATGCTTCTGCGACTGAATCACCGGTATCTTCCGCTTTACGCCGTCCTGCCTGCATCCTTTCTTCGGTAGACACCTTAACCGCCATCAACTTTTCAATTTCATCGCGCGCACCGCCCAGCAAACTTTCAGCACTGCCAAGCTGATCACGCAAGGCGTTTAGCTCTAGCTGTGCGCTATCACGTGATTCACTTAATATCGACAGCTGCGAACTGAGTGCACCGACCCTGTTCTCGAAATCGTCGGCCTGAGCCTGAAGCTCATCTGCACGCGCGGCACTCGCGGCACCTCTTTCATCGGACTGCGCAAGTCTGGTTTTGAGCGTCTCTACATCACCAGTCAAAGAATCGATCTGACCCTGCAAGCTTTCTGCTTCACTGGCAGCTGAAGCAACCGCCTCACGTTCAGTATCAAGTAATCCAGACAAATAATCACGTTCCTTGATGAGCTCACTACGCTGTGCCGCCAGCTGTTCGCTGGAAGCCTTAATGGCATCATTTTCTGCCGTAGCATCACTGAGCCTGGCTTCGAGCGCGGCGCGCTCTTCAGCAACTGTGGCGTTTTTACCATTGAGATCATCCAACGATGAATTGAGAGCGGCAATTTGGCTCGTAGACTCAGCCTCCAGTGATACGAGTTGATCCTGAATCCCTTGATTCTCTTGCATCAGACCATCAATTTTGGCTTGTAAAGCGGATTTCTCATCTTCTGTTGCAGCATTCTTTGCCGTCAGATCACCAATGGTTGTCTGCAGGTCGTCTACCGTTGTCTGCAGTTCAGTGATTTGACTGGTGCTGTTTTCGCTCAGTGAATCGAGCTGACTTTGAATACTCTCTCTTTCCCGTGACAGTCCGTCGAGTTGTTGTTCAAGTGCGGCTAGTTGGTTACCCATTTCACCCACCTGGGTTTTACTGGCATCCATATTTACCTGCAATTTGTCTCGTTCACCGGTGAGATTATCGCGAGCCAAAGTCATTTCGGCCAGCTGTTGCTCAACAACCTTAATATGTGAAATTGACTCGTCGCCAGAGGCTTTTGCTGATGCTAACTCTTCATTGAGCGTAGTGATCTGCGCTTCCATTTCGGCCAGTTTGGTCGCATTAGTCGCAGCAGATTCCTGTTCTGCATCCAGCATATTTTGCAACTCAACACGCTCTTTATTGAGCGACTCTCCAGACAGAGTCAGCTGCGCTGATTGCTCTTTTGCGGACTCAAGATCAGACACAAGCTGATCGCGTTCCCCTGTGAGATCCGCAATCTGACCTTCCAGACCAGCAATTTTCTCAGAGGTCTCAGCACGCTCACTGCTTATCAAGCCCTGCAATATCCCTTTCTCACCGTTCAGGGATTCAAAATCACTCGCAAGTTTTAATGAATTTGCGCTCGAGGTCTCAAGCTCCCCGGCAATCCGATCACGATCTGCCGTCAGATCAGTGATCTGCGAATTCAGATCATTGATCTGATTTTGCAATCCATCCACCTGAGATTGACCATCTGCAGTTACTTCATCAATTCGAGCCAGAGCCTCATTGCGCTGCTGATCCAACTCTGCCAGTTGCGCCGCAGCCTCGGCATTGCGTTTTTCAAGTTCATTACGTTCAACAGATAAAGTCTCTATCTGTCCATTCAAATCATCGATCGTAGACTCCAGCACACCAATGCTGGAGTCGGTATCTGCCTTCAACGCCTGAGATGCCGTGCTCAGCTCATCACGCTCAACCGATAAACTCTCGACCTGACCGTTCAAGTCATCGATCGTAGACTCCAGCGCACCAATTCTGGAGTCGGCATCTGCCTGCAACGCCTGCGATGCCGTGCTCAGCTCATCACGCTCAACCGATAAACTCTCGACCTGACCGTTCA
>CAZNOB010000022.1:27999-33513 GCA_964574535.1 uncultured Granulosicoccaceae bacterium
GATGCCGTGCTCAGCTCATCACGCTCAACCGATAAACTCTCGACCTGACCGTTCAATACATCGATCGTTGATTCCAGCACACCGATTCTGGAGTCGGTGTCCGCCCTAAACGCCATGGATGCTGTGCTCAGCTCATCACGCTCCCTGGTCAAACCCAGCATTTGTGATTCCATTTCGCTCTGTCTGGTTTCACTTTCCGCCATGAGATTTTGCTTTTCAGCATTCAGCGAATCAATTTGCGCCACCATTTCATCACGCCTGGCACTGAGATCCGTCACCTGGCTTGTAAGATCGGTAACCTGCGCTTCCAGATCAGCGACTTGTGCACCGCTTGACTCACGCAGAGCACCTAGCTCCTGAAACACGCTTTCACGTTCACTGGTCAGGCTGGATATTTGAGTTGATGACTCAGCCGCCAGAGAATCAAGCTCTGCCTGAACTGACGACTTCTCTTCGACGAGGACATCTCGCGCCGCAGTCAACGTTTCGACTTCGGCATTCAATCCATCAATTTGCCCCTGCAGACCATTAACTTCCGCGGCGTGCTTTTCGCGGACCGATTCAAGTTCAGCTCCTAACCCAGCCATTTGATCTTCCAGACTGCCGACGGATGCGGAGAGAGATTCTTTCTCAGCGCTCAGTGCTTCCAGCTCCGACGTTCGCGCAGCAATATCAGCGGCCAGTGCCTCTTTCTCTGATTCGAGAGTACCAAGCTGATCTTTTAGACCCAGATTTTCATCAGCCAGACCCTCTTTCTCGCTGGTTATTAAGCCCAGCGATGAGGTCAATCCCTGCAACCTGCTGTCGAAGCTGCTGACCTCCAGTGAGCTGGATTCCTGCAAACTTGCCAGATCCATTTTATATCGATCGCGCTCTGTACCTAATTCTGCGGTTTTAGTTTCAAGATCACTAATCGAAACCGCCAGTGCGTTATTCTCTGCGCTCAGCGCATTTAGTTCCTCCGTTTTATGTGCGATCTCGGTGGTCAGCTTTTCTTTTTCAGCAGCCAAATCGGCTACTTGCCGGGATGACTCAGCGTTCAGGGCGGTAAGCTCAACTTTCTCTGTGTTTAATACCGCTATTTGATCATTGAGGCCTGTCATATCGGCTTCCAGGCCGGCAATTTTTACGGCAGAGTCCGTTTCCAGATCGGAAATTGAACCCTTGAGTGAAAGGAGCTCTTGCGAGCCGTTCTTCAACTCATCCACCTCGGCCAGCAAGCTGTCGCGTTCAGCGCCCAACGAATCAAGTTTTAGCGCCAGTTCATCTCGTTCCTGCGTAACCAGTTGATTGTCGTCAGCCAACTTGATTGCACGTGAATCGATATCATCAATACGCACCTGAAGCTCATCCCTGGCACCGGTTAACTGGCCGATTTCACTTTGTAGCGCATCTGCAGAAGCACTTTTCTTTCTCAGCGCAGTGATTTCTTCTACTGCTTGTGCCTTGATCGCCTCAAGTTCTTCAAGCTTTGCGGTTTGGCTGTCAAGCCTGGCTTGCAAATCTTCTAATCCAGTACTTGCCTGCTCGGATTCGATACTTTTGCTCTCCAGGGCAGCATACTTCTCATTGAGCTCAGCAATCTGCGTCTCGGCAGCGACGATTGCCGCCTGGTTTTCTTCTTTGGCGGCAGCAGACGCCTGCTTCAACCGGGCAATTTCTTCTTCATAACTCGCAATTTGCGTATTGCTTTCCCCCAACGAGCCCTCGAGTTCTACAATTCGAGTATCCAACTGCTGTTTATTGATATTGAGAGTTTCCAGCTCGCCGTCTCGCTGGATATTTCCACCCCACATAGAGACTGCGCCAAGACCCAGCAATCCGACAGCCCCGTACTTTACAGATTTACGAACTTTCGGCTCATCAGGGAGTAAATGTCTGTCCCGGATATCTTCTCGGTACACAGCATGGCCGTCCTGGCGGCCATTTTCGAGATCGTTGCGATTATCAACCATTCTAATGTTCCTCTTGGAGTTTCCCCATTGCTTCTGCTCTATTCAGCAGATTTACCAGCAATGTACAATTCTTACAGCTCTGTCATTTCGCTCATTATAACGCATCAACCCGGCAATAATCCGCCATGATCGAAGTCAAATTTAATTAAACGTTAATTCTTAGCAAACCGGAATTCAGGTTTGCCATGCACTAGATCACACGTCGTATACGAAACTGCTGGCCCTTCGCTCGACACGCCGGATAATTTTCCAGCAACAGATCGAGACGCCTTCGCATTACTGCGGGAGATACCGCGTTACCCAAAAACGCACAAACGCTATTGCCGTAGCTGGGCTGATTAAACTGATACCTTAAATCGGGATCACCATTCAGCGTTGCCTGATAGGCCGCAGATGCGGCACGCATTTGCATTGCATCTTCAAAATTGACAACTAAAACACCCTCTGGCTGCAAATGCTTTTTTAACTGCCGAAACCATGGCGCAGTTGCCTCCGCAATGCGATAAGGCTCGCCGTTTTTTTCAGTGAACAAATCTTCAATAATTACATCAAATTTCTCACCCTTATATCTGCTTATCCAATCAAGCGCATCGGCCTGAACTAACTCTACCGATTCCTGTTGCACACCAAAAAATCGTCTCGCAATCTGAATATGCACTGCATCAAGCTCAACACCTATAATCGCGACCGGGGCAAGCAATTGAGTGAATTGATTAATGACGGCGCCCCCTCCAACCCCCAATACAAGTACTCGCTTGATCTCGATATCAGGTAGCAGTAAAGCTGGCAGGAACAATAAATCCCACACACCGTTAGAAAGCGGTCGTGTGTTATTCCACTGGGAGTGAAATACATTATTCTTGTACAACCGCACCGAATTACCTGCGGTCCTCACTTCATAATGACAACTGTCCGTTTTTCGCTCCCAGATCACAGCCATGAAGTATGACTCTGTCGGAAGCACAAAGAACTGTTAAAATGGTAGGTCATCACTACTGAATGGTTGTCGCGTTGAACATACACCTCAAAGCACTCGGGTGTCGCCTGAATGAAGCAGAACTCGAAAGCTGGGCGCTCGAATTTCAACAAGCCGGCCACACTCTGGTAAATGCTGTCGATCGTGCTGATCTTACCGTACTCAATACTTGTGCGGTAACTAAAGAAGCAGTAAAAAAATCGCGCAAGACCATCAATCGTCTTCGCCGCGAAAACCCCACCGGAAAACTGATTGTCAGTGGTTGCTTTGTATCAACCGGTGAGTCAGGAAGTGCGGCAGAACTCGGGGTTGATATGCTGGTGGATAATAAAAACAAAGACCAACTGGTCAGGAAAGTAAACGATCATTGGAAAATACCTATCATGCCAGAAGGTGCCACACTCCCCAATGAATCCGCACTTTTTGCACGAAACCGCCAACGCGCTTTTATAAAAATTCAGGATGGTTGTCGCTACCGATGCAGCTATTGCATTGTCACAATCGCACGCGGTGACGAAAAAAGTCGCTCCCTGGCTGATATCATTGCACAGATAAATCAGTTACATGAAAGCGGGGTGCAGGAGATTGTTCTAACAGGAGTCCATGTCGGCGGCTATGGTTCTGATATTGATTCGACGCTTTCCGACCTGGTGAAGCAGATTCTCACAGAAACTTCTGTGCCGCGTATTCGCTTTGCCTCCGTAGAACCATGGGACCTCGGAGAAGATT
The DNA here is from genome assembly GCA_964574535.1 of uncultured Granulosicoccaceae bacterium. Lineage (GTDB taxonomy): Bacteria > Pseudomonadota > Gammaproteobacteria > Granulosicoccales > Granulosicoccaceae. The sequence continues at coordinate 31,660 of CAZNOB010000022.1, forward strand.
TTTTTACGTTGTTCGAAAACCGCCGGCTAATGCCGCACATGCATCTTCCAATTCAAAGTGGCTCTGACGCCGTACTTCGCCGCATGTCTCGTCGCTGCCATACGAGTGAGTTCAAATCGCTGGTCAGCCAGGCGCGCTTCCAGTTCCCCAATTTCAATATCACTACTGATGTAATAGTCGGATTTCCAGGCGAAACCGATTCAGAATGGCAGCAAACATTGGCTTTCGTTGAAGAAGTCCGGTTCGGTCATATCCATATATTCAGCTACTCTCCCAGAGCTGGCACAAAAGCCGCTGGTATGCCAGATCAGATCAATGAAAACATAAAGAAAATCCGCAGCCGCGAACTGCACGCCCTTGCTCAAGATCACAAAGTGCAGTTTATGGAATCGCAACTAGACCTGTACGTCAATGTTCTCTGGGAGGGTACGACAAATACCAATCCCGATACGCATTTTGGTTATTCAGAGAACTACACTCGTGTAGCCGTGCAACACGAAGGCTTTCTTGAAAATTCTGTCACCAAATGCAGGCTGGAGTCACTGGACGACCAGGGTAGATACATTCTTACCACCTTGCCAATGCGTTGAACTCCGTGGACGCACCAGCGTCCCATTAGCCCTGTTACGCTGAAACTAGGTTATAATCAACAGGGTGTGACGTTAGTTAACATTTTCCGCTAGTTTTTCCTATGCGATAACCCGTTAATTTGTCCTGACCTGCAGACTACTCACAGCTTATTCACCCTGATCGGCACCAACAACTGACCGATGATCAAGAGGCAAAAATGCAAGAACAACAAGATATCGATCCACAGGAAACACGAGAGTGGCTCGACGCGTTAGATGCCGTCATTGAGCACGAAGGACCCGAACGGGCCCACTACCTTCTGGAAGCATTGATCGAGCAATCGCGCCGCTCGGGCACTAACCTGCCCTACAGCGCATCGACAGCCTACATCAACACCATTCCACCTCATCTGGAGGCAACCAGCCCGGGCAACGCAGAGATAGAGCATCAACTGCGGTCAATGATTCGCTGGAATGCCACAGCCATGGTTATGCGGGCTAATCGTGACGGTTCAGATCTGGGCGGTCACATCGCAAGCTTTGCATCCTCGGCAACACTCTATGACGTTGGTTTTAATCATTTTTTTCGCGCACCTGGCCCGGATTCAGGCGGTGATTTGGTTTTTATCCAGGGTCACACAGCACCCGGCATCTACGCCCGCGCCTTCCTTGAAGGCAGATTAAGCGCAGACGATCTCGACAAATTCAGAAGGGAAGTCGATGGCGACGGACTACCCTCCTACCCGCACCCGTACTTGATGCCCGACTTCTGGCAGTTCCCTACAGTCTCAATGGGACTGACCTCAATCATGGCTATTTACCAGGCCAGATTTATGAAGTACCTGCACGACCGCTCAATGACCAAAACCGACAACCGTCAGGTTTGGGCCTATATGGGCGACGGTGAAATGGATGAGCCGGAATCTCTAGGCGCGATCTCGCTGGCCGGGCGTGAAAATCTCGACAACCTGACCTTTGTCATCAACTGCAACCTGCAGCGACTGGATGGTCCGGTACGGGGTAACAGTAAAATCATTCAGGAACTCGAAGGTGTTTTCCGCGGTGCCGGATGGAATGTAATCAAAGTTATTTGGGGCTCATACTGGGATCCGTTGCTGGCCAAGGATCACGATGGCAAGCTCAAGCAACTGATGATGGAAACCGTCGATGGTGAGTATCAAAACTTTAAAGCCAAAGACGGCGCTTATACCCGCGAAAAATTCTTCGGCAAGTATCCGGAGACCGCAAAGATGGTTGCCAAGTTATCCGACGAAGATATCTGGCG